>NZ_CEWDFQ010000052.1:0-12712 GCF_982438285.1 Acetatifactor sp.
CTTTTGATTCATATGCCTGTCATGCTGTCGGATATTCCCAATCATGACGGCTTAGACAGCATGTATTTCGATCAGAATATGATTACCTCAGGCAGGTGGTTTTTGATGATTGCCTGCGGATTTTCCTCTTATTACACACTTCCCTGGCTCATCGGAGTGCTGGGCCTTGTGTTTTTGGCCTTTTCGGCAGCGGCGCTGACAGAGCTTTTGGAGGTGAGGGACTCTGTGGCCATAGTGCTTATCAGCGGGCTTTTGGTTTCCTTTCCGGCGCTGGCGTCCACCTTTGCCTATGTATTTACCCTGGACGGCTATATGCTGGCTCTTTTTCTGGCTATACTGGCGGTGCTTTTTACGAAAAAAAAGCGTCTGGGCTTTCTGGGCGGAGGCATCTGCCTGGCATTCAGCATGGGAACCTATCAGGCGTATGTGCCCGTTGCCATGCTGCTTAGCATTTACTGTATTCTCATGACGCTTATGGACACGCTGACCCTCAGGGAAAAGCTGCAAAAAAGTCTGCGCTATTTGTATATGGGCTTGCTGGGGGCAGGCATGTATTACGTTATTTTGCAGGTGCTCCTGCGGATTCAGGGAAAGGAGCTGGATACCTATCAGGGGATAAACACCCTGGAGAGCGCCGGGGCTTCGGGGGAAGGATTGATGGAGATGCTTGCCGTTTCGTACAGGGACTTTGGGGCCTTCAGCCTGAAGGGAAATGTGTTGTTTAACGGAGGGATTTCGGCGGCGGCAATTATAATTCTGGGGATTTCGGCAGCCTGGACCCTTACAGCGCTGTGCCTTCGGAAAAAATGGTGGAAGAATCCGGCATTTTTCGTTATAATGGCATTGTTGGCAGCTGTGCTGCCCCTTGTGACAAACGCCATTCTGTTCATTTCCCCGGATTTGACTTATCATCTGCTGATGCGGTATCAGTGGGTAGTGTATCTGATCGTCATGACAGCCTTTGTGAGCAGATACGCAAAAGCTTTGCCCGGGAACGGGGCTATGCAGTGGTGCGCCCTTTTGGGGGCAGGAGTTTTGGTGTTTCACTACGGCGTCACGGACAATATCGGATACTCTAATCTGGAAAAGCGTTATGAGAAAACCTATGCCTACTGTGTCAGGCTGCTGGACCGGATAGAGCAGACGCAAGGGTACTATCAGGGCATTCCCATCGCCATGGTGGGTGTGGTGGGGGATCAACAGTTTCCCCTTACGGATATCACGGGGGATGTGACTTCCAACATGATCGGCTTAAACGGAGACAGCCTGTTATACACCGGCAATAATTATGAGGCGTTTATAAAAAACTATCTGGGAGCTACTCTGAATTTCCTGCCTGCCCAGGCTATGGAGGATATTTATGAATCCCCGGAATATGTAGAAATGGAAAGCTTTCCAGGCAAGACATCCACAAAGGTAGTGGATGGAATTTTATATGTAAAGACGGAGAATGTGAATCACTGACGGAGGATAAAAAATGGCCTTGCTATCCATTGTACTGCCCGCTTATAATGAGGAGCAGAATATTTCCAATACGGCGCGTGTGCTTTCCAGTGTGCTCACGGAAAATCAGATCGAATACGAACTGGTTTTTATCAGCGATGGCTCCAGAGACGGCACCTTTGAAGAAATCCGAAAGGAAGCAGAGAGAGACCCTCGAATCAAGGGAGCGGAATTCAGCCGTAATTTTGGCAAGGAAGCGGGGATATTTGCGGGACTTGCCATGGCATCGGGGGATGCCGTGATTGTCATGGACTGCGATCTGCAGCACCCTCCGGGGGTGATTCCTGAAATGTGGGAGAAGTGGAAAGCCGGAGCTGAGATTGTGGAAGGGATCAAAAAAAGCAGGGGGAAGGAAAGCTTGGGACACAAGCTGTCAGCAGGGCTGTTTTATAAGATAATGAGCCGTCTGATTAAGATGGACATGAACGCCTCCTCGGATTTTAAGCTGTTGGACCGCAAGGTGGTGGATGTGCTGTTAGAGCTGCCTGAACGGAATACCTTTTTCAGGGCGCTGACCTTCTGGTCGGGCTTTCGCACGGAGACGGTTTCTTATGAAGTGCAGGAGCGCCAGTATGGAGAGAGCAAATGGTCTTTTTTCAGCCTGATGAAATACGCGGTGGCAAACGCAACCTCCTTCAGCACATTGCCGCTGCAGCTGGTGACGGTGATGGGAATGATTTCCATTTTATTCAGCGTGATACTTGCGGTACAGACTCTTGTAAAGTATCTTATGGGAACTGCTGTGGAGGGCTTTACCACAGTGATTCTTTTGATTTTGATTATCGGAGGGTTTCTGATGCTGAGTCTGGGCATCATTGGGCATTACATTGCAAGAATCTACGAGGAGGTCAAGGGGAGACCTAAATATATTATCAGCAGGGTGACGGACAATGTTCAGGGCAGTGTGCTTGGGGCATGGAAGAAATAGGAGGAGCTTATGATCAATTTTAATGTGCCGCCTTACGAAGAGAAGGCTGTAGACTATATCAGGGAGTGCGTGGAGAACCAGAAAATATGTGGGGACGGGCCCTATACCCACAAATGCAGTGAATGGATAGAGAGGCGGACGAAAACGGCAAAATGCCTGCTGACCACCTCCTGTACCCACGCCACGGAGATGGCTGCGCTGCTTGCAGGCGTGGGGCCGGGGGATGAGATTATTATGCCCTCCTACACCTTTGTGTCCACAGCGGACGCATTTGTGTTAAGAGGGGCTGTGCCTGTGTTTGTGGATATCCGGCCGGATACCATGAATATGGACGAAAATCTCATAGAGGCAGCGATTACAGACAAGACCAAAGCTATTGTGCCGGTGCATTATGCAGGGGTAGCCTGTGAGATGAATAAGATTATGGAGCTTGCAGACAAATACGGTTTGATGGTCATTGAGGATGCAGCCCAGGGCATCATGGCCTCTTATCAGGGAAAGGCGCTGGGAACCTTTGGGGACTACGGGTGCTTCAGCTTCCATGAGACGAAAAATTACAGCATGGGCGAAGGCGGCGCACTTTTGATCCGGGATGAGAAGAATGTGGAGGATGCGGAGATCATACGGGAAAAGGGAACCAACCGCAGTAAATTTTACAGAGGGCAGATTGATAAATATACCTGGGTGAATTTTGGCTCCTCTTATCTCCCCAGCGATATGAATGCCGCTTACCTCTACGCCCAGCTGGAAAAGGCCGATGAGATCAATGAGGCAAGACTTTCCTGCTGGAACCGTTATTATGAGAATCTTAAGCCTTTGGAGGAAGCGGGAAAGGTGAAGCTTCCTGTGGTGCCAGAGGGCTGTATTCACAATGCTCATATGTTTTATATCAAGGCGGCGGATTTGGAGGAACGGACTGCTCTGATCCAGTATCTGAAGGAGAATGACATTTTGTCCGTATTCCATTACATCCCGCTGCATTCGGCTCCCGCCGGGCGGAAATTCGGCCGCTTCCACGGGGAGGACAGATATACCACAAGGGAGAGCGAAAGACTTGCAAGGCTTCCTATGTATTATGGCTTGACCCTTGATCAGGTGGACTATATCAGTGACATCATCAAAAAGTTTTATCGCTAACGGAGATGAGTATGCAGAGGGCAGTCAGGCATATATCTGCCATCCTGGGCAGAGTGATTTTCATAGGCTTTTCCATCCAGATCGTCCTTGGCATGATCTGGATGTGTCTGAATTTTTCCAAGCTTGCGCAGTTTGGGGAGAGTCTTTTTTATGTGGAAATCAGCAAGAACTTTATATGCGACGAGTATACGGGAATCCTTTATCCCGTGCTTTTGCTTTTGGCAAGAGGGCTCAACAGGCTGACGGGGCTGCCCTATTACTGCGTGATGTATGTGGTGCAGCTGCTGGCAGCCTGCTATGCGGCCCACCGGCTTTTGATGGTGTTAAAAAAAACAAAGAGAGCCCTGAATCTCTGGGGGAGCCTGGCCGTTCTGACGCTGCCCATGGCTATGCAGTGCCATCTGGCCCTGCTTCCTTATTCTCTTGTCTCCTCCTTTTTTCTGCTGGAGCTTTGCATTTCTCTGGAGACGGTGCGAAAGGGTATGCTGCGGGTAAGGCAGATGGTAAAACTTGCGTCCTTCTGGCTTTTGTGCGCTCTGCTTTTGCCGGACTATCTGTTTTTGGGAGCTATTCCTCCGGTGCTTGTGCTTCTTTGGGGGCTGTTCCGGATTTTTGGACTGGTCCGGAGAGGGAACAGCCAGGAAACAAGACATCAGGACATTTGGCGGTTTGCCAGACAATTTGTGATTTTTTTGGCCTTTGCGGCAACGATCATAGGAATGAGCAGTCTGACGCAGGTAAAGGGATATTATGGAAAAAACGAAAAAAGCCTGGAGGCATGTCTGGTAAGCCGTACGGCGTGGACCAGTCTTATGTCCTATTATGAAGGCTTTCCGGAACAGCTTAGGGAGGTTTTAGACTGGGGAGATGTCCAAGCCAGCGCTTATTATGCAGACAACATGGCCCGGGTGTTCGGCCCAGCAGTGGAGGAGGCCCTGGGGGCGGAGGAAGCCCGGGAATTTTTCCTTGCCCTCTCCAAACAGGCCTGGGAGCAGAACCGTGCACATATTCTCCATGAGATTGCCTGGGATGCGGCGGCGTACACAGTCTCTCCCATTGCGCTGCAGATGCAGCTTACAGGCAGAGGGTATGATTCCTATTCAGGGAGAAATTATGAGATCATGCGCCATTACACGCCGGTGCTGTCCCGGATTTATATGGATTACAGCTGCTGGTGGTTTGCAGCAGCGCTCTGCCTGGGGGCGATTCTTGGGGTATTTTGTATTTTTCTGGACAGGAGCCTTATTTCAGGCAGAAATTTCTTTTCGGTCCTTATTTTGGGGGTGTCCTGTGTGGGACTTATCCTTTGGTATACCATGCAGGGAGCAGGAATGATGGACTATAAAAATACCATAGGGGTGACTTGTGTGTGGATGGTCTTCAGCCTTTTGCTGATGGAGAAAGGGATGGGTGTGTATGCCAGCACGGAAGGAAATAAAACTGCATAATATCTGTTTTTTTCTGGGCTTTGGCGCCGTCTTGGCAATGCTTGTGCCTTATCTGATCTTGGGGCAGGACGCCATTGTAACCTATCATGATCAGCTGGACGGAGAGCTGATCGGCTATATGCTGCAGGCGAAGCATCTCTTTGACGGGAATCTCCTGCCGGAATTTATGAACGGAGCCGACAAAACTGCACTGACGCTGCCTGCGCCCGGATTTGTGCTTCTTTTTTTGGTTATGCGTCCTTTTTGGGCATTGGTGTCCATGCAGCTTCTGGGAAGTCTGTGCGGCTATGTGGGAATGTACCTTCTGACAAGGGAAATTCCAAGAGCACATCCGGCGGCTGCCATGGCTGTGGGAGTTCTATACGCATACCTGCCTTTTCTGCCGGTATACGGGCTGTCACAGTATGGTCTGCCCCTGCTTTTCTGGAGCTTCCTTCAGCTGCGGAATAAAAAGCACAGAGCCTTTGCCTTTGGGTATAGTGCAGTGTACGCCTTATGCTCTTCCCTGGTGCTCATCGGCTTTGGAGTGATCGGTATGGGACTTTTGTGGACGCTTCTGCCCAGGCAGAGGGGGCTCCGCCGCCTGCCTCTTTTTTGCCTTGGGATGATGACGGGAATCTATGTAGTGGAAAATTTCCGCCTTTTGGGACAGCTGCTTGGGTGGATACCAAGCGTGGTTTCCCACAAGGAGGAATATGTTTTGACGGCGGAGCCCTTTTGGAATAGTCTCCTTACGGGCTTTCTACAGGGAGGGCAGCACAGTGGAGACTACCACCAGTGGATTTTTGGGGGAGCTGTTCTTGCCGGGGTGTTTTCTCTTCTCACCGGGGCTTTCCGGCGGGAAAAGGAACGGAAGATTCTGGGGGCTATGGGGATTTCTCTCGGGGTGATTTTTCTGCTTACTCTGGTATCTGCCCTCTGGGACAGCAGCCTGGGAATTTTGCTTCGCACAAGGCTTTTGGTCCTGGGAGCTTTCCAGGCGGATCGGCTTTTGTGGCTGGCTCCCTGCCTGTGGTATCTTTTGCTGGCCTGTGAGCTGGAGCTTGGGCTTTGCCTGCTCCATTTTGTGAGAGGGAAAAGAGGGCCCTTTCAGGCAGCCTTTTGGCTGGACGGTTTCTTGCGGGGGCAGGACTTTTTTGTTTTGCAGCCGTGACAATTCTAACGGGGGTGGATGTTTTAAGAAACAGCAATCTAAAGCCCAATGTGCAAAAGCTGCGCAGCCCCGACTATGGTCTTTTGTCCTTTCGGGATTATTACGCCATAGGCGTGATGGAGCAGGTGGAAGCATATCTTTTGGAGCAGACAGGACAAAAGCCGGAGGATTATCGGGTGGTGAGCCTTGGCATTGACCCTGCCGCCGCGCTTTATCAGGGATTTTACTGTCTGGACGGATATTCCAATAATTATTCCCTGGAATATAAGCACAGCTTTCGCAGGATCATCGCTCCTGAGCTGGAAAAAAGCCAGTATTTACAGGAATATTTTGATGATTGGGGGAACCGTTTGTACTTGTTCTCGGCAGAATGCCCTGGCTATTATACCATAGAGAAAAACGGATTTTATTTTCAGGATTACGCCCTGGATGTGTGTCCGCCCTTAAGGAGCTGGGAGGAAAATATCTGCTTTCCGCCGCCTGGATTGAAAATGGGGAGGAGACGGGGCTTAGGCTGGTCAGAGAGGAGCCCTTTGAGACCCAGGACAGCTATTACCGTATTTTCTTATATGAAATTTTATAAACTTGTGAGGCGCCCATGAAAAGAGGAAGGTTAAAAGAAAAAAGCTGGGAAATTGCAGCCATACTGCTTTGCGTGATGGTGCTTTCCTTTGGCATATCCCAAAAGGAAGGCTACCACATGGATGAGCTTTTGAGCTTCGAGCTTGCCAATGGGGAGTTTAATCCCTGGATTGTGCCCACCCAGCCTCAGGGGAGACTGGCTAAGTTTGTGGAAAACGAGATTCGTGGGGAAAGTCTTTCCGAAACTATGGGAAACCTCTGGAGCACATGTAAGGATGTGATACAAAACAGGGGAAACAGCAAGCTTTTGTCCTATCAGGCGGATGTCTATGAGGAACCGGTGTGGATCAGCGCGGAGGAATTTTTGGATTACATTACCGTGGATGATAAGGACGCCTTTAACTACGCCTCCGTGTATTTCAATGTGAAGGATGACAATCATCCTCCGCTGCATTTCATGCTGCTGCACACAGTGTGTTCCTTGTTTCGGGGGCAGATCAAGCCATTCATGGGCTGTGTGATCAATCTGACAGCAGCTGTTGGCACGATGCTTCTTTTGATGAGGCTGGGACGGCAGTTTGCCTGCCTTTTTGGGATGTCTGCTAAGGCGCGGCTTTCGGGAATTCTAGCAGCTCTTTTCTATGGGCTTTCCACCGGGGCCATGGCCTGTGTGCTTCTTATACGGATGTATGGGGTATTGACCTTTTTCTGCGTGGCGCTTTTTTATATTTGTATGCAGAAATGGCAGCAGAGTGGGTTTGAAAAGAAAAATTTCAGGCTGATTGCAGTTACGGTGCTTGGCTTTTTGACCCAGTATTTTTTCCTGTTTTACTGTATTTTTCTGTTTCTTCCCCTGGATGCAGGGCTTCTTTGGAAACGGCGTTTCAGAGAATGCCTTTGCCTGGTGCGATCTATGGTGATTGCGGCCGCGACAGGCATTTTACTGTTTCCCTTTGCTCTTTCGGATGTGCTTTCCAGCTCCCGTGGGGTGGAGGCCCTTGAGAATCTGGCCGCCGGTGTTTCCGGCTATGGACAGAGACTGTCCGCCTTTTTGGAAATCCTGGTCTCCAGAACCTTTGGGAATCTGATGTGGATTTTATGCGCCATGGGGCTGTGCTGCGCAGTGTGGGGGCTTGTGTGCCTGCGAAAGAAAAAAAAGCCTCTGGCCGAAATCTGCCTGCTTTTCGTACCTCCTGCGGGCTATTTCTTTTTGGCGGCCAGAATGTCCCCTTATCTGGTGGATCGGTATATCATGCCGCTGTTTCCCTTTGTGTGTCTTTGGGGCGCCCTTGTGCTGGTTTTGTGGCTGGGAAAGCTGGAGAGCTATTTTGGCAATAGGAAGGGCATTTTTGCGGGGACAGTCTGCGGCATCTGTCTGCTTTGGCAGGTTCTTGGGCTTTTTGACTATGACGGCAGCTATCTTTATCGGGGTTACGAAAAACAGGAGGAGCTTTCCCAAGAGTATGCGTCCCTTCCCTGTATCTGCGTCTATGAAGGAGTGGGTTATTACGAGAATCTGCTGGAATTTACTCATTATGAAAAAACCCTTCTTGTGCGTCCGGGTGAGCTGATTGAGAGAAAGGACAGGGAATCTGTGGCCTCTTTGGAGCAGGCAGTGGTTCTGGTAAAATCTGAGGCGGATTGGGAAGAGGTTTTGACTGTGATGGAGGAGGTCTACGGCCTGTCTCTCAAACAGGAGCTTCTTGCGGACAGTGTGTATCAAGATCGAATCTTTTTGCTTGGAAAGTGAGGGCTGCTTTGCTGCCCAGGGCATGGAGAAGAAAATGTTAATGACGGTGATAGGAATTTTGATTTTATGTATATGGCTTTTTGTGATTCCCATTTGGGTGGGAGAGCTTTTCGTGGGCGCAGACAGGCTGGCAGGGAGACTTCCCTTCCGTCTGATAAACGGGCAGCTTTGCCTGTGGGGCGGGTTTCAGCTTTTATGCGTTCCCCTGGTGCTGGCCCAAAAGGATTACCGATTTTTCGTCAGGCTGTTTTTGGCCTATACGGTGGTTCTTTTGCTTGGGGCTGTATTCCTTTTCCTGAGAAGAAGAAAACGGCCTGCTCTTTATGTGGTGCGGGAGCACAGCTTTAAGGAGAGAAAGGTAGAAACAGCAGCCTGGATTTTGTTTTGGGTTTTGCTGCTTTTCCAGCTGGTGCAGGCAGTTGTGATGACCTATGCGGACGGAGATGACGCTTATTATGTGGCCGTCTCTTCCATAACGGAGAATGCAGGAACCATGTACCGCAAGCTTCCCTATACGGGAGGCACCACAGAGCTTGATGCAAGGCACGGGCTGGCGCCTTTTCCCATCTGGATTGCCTTTCTGGCCAGCATATCGGGAATCCGTACCGTCAGCGTGGCGCATGTGGCGGTTCCCGTGGCTTTGATTGCCATGACCTATGGAATCTTTTATCTGATCGGAGAAAAGCTTTTTGCCAAAAGACGTGAGTGTGTCCCTGTATATTTGATTTTTACACAGCTTTTGGTGCTGTTTGGAGATACCTCCTTTTACACTGTGGAAAACTTTATGATTGCCAGAAGCCGCCAGGGGAAGGCTGCTCTTGGCAGTATCATCATACCGGCCCTGTTTCTGCTTCTTTTGCTTTTGCTGGAAAAGATTCAGGAGAAGGAGAAAATTCCTCCGGGGTTTTGGGTTCTCTTGGGAGCGGCCATGACTGCGGCCTGTCTTTGCAGCACCATGGGAGCATTGCTGGTCTGTATGCTCATGGGAATCACAGGGATATGCGCGGCGGCCTGCTTTCGAAAATGGAGCGTGCTGCTTCCTATGGGCTGCTGCTGCATTCCCTGCGTGGGCTTTGCAGTGCTGTACTTGCTTTTGTAAAGAAATGATTGGGGAGATGGTGTAAGAGGTGCAGCCCCCCATCGAGTTCGTATAGGAGGAAAGCCTTATGTGGAGTGAGATAACCACATTGTTTCGGGACTATATGGGAACCGGTCTGATTGTGATCTGGTTTTTTGTTTCGGCCGTATATCTGTTTGTGGTGGAAAAGAGAAAGCATATCAGAATCCTTTTTTTGTATGTGCCTGCCATCTTATTGCTGTTTTTTTTCAATCCTTTGTTTGCGCGTCTGGTATACAGCGTTGCGGACAGTGAGATTTATTACCGGATTCTTTGGCTTCTGCCCATCACACTGGTGAATGGCTTTGCGGCCGCGCGTCTTTACGGGCAGCTTAAGGGGAAGGGCAGATATGTGCTGGCAGCATGTCTTGCGGGGATAATTGGGGTATCTGGCAGCTTTGTGTACAGCAACCCTTTTTTCAGCAGGGCGGAAAATCTTTACCATGTGCCTCAGAGCGTTGTGGACATCTGTGACGCCATAGAGGTGGAGGGGCGGGAGGTGATGGCTGTTTTCCCGGCGGAGCTTCTGCAGTATGTGAGGCAGTATTCTCCCGTGGTATGTATGCCCTACGGCAGAGAGATTACAGTGGAAAGGTGGAGCCACTCAAGTGATCTCTACGATGTGATGGAGGCAGAGGTAATAGACGCCCAGGCGCTTTCCCAGCAGGCAAAGGCGGAAATGTGCCATTATGTGATTTTGCCTCAGGATAAGGAAATCAACGGAAATCTTGAGGAATTCGGATATGTGGTTTTTGGAAGCACACAAGGGTATGTGATTTACCGGGACACCACTCCGGAGTGGTGGAATTTCCAGAGCTGACAAAAAAAGAAGAAAAATAGAAAATAAGGGAAAAAACAGGGAAGGCTCAACTGCCTTCCCTGTTATAGTAATTCAAAGCATATTCGAAGCGTTCGGCAACCCTTCGTCTGCCCTCCACATTTAAATGGAGATTGTCGATGAGGTATTCACTGGCGTTGTCCTCGGTGATGGTTCCGTATAGGTTGTCCACAAAGGAGACGCTTCGGGTAGCACAGGAGGCATACTGTCTGATCACATAGGTGGACAAAACATCCTGTCCGTAGCGCTGAATATCACTGCTCACATATTCACCCTCCTCATTTATGGCAAAGGCGTAGGTGGGCGACATGACAATAATGCGGATATTGGGATAGGTGGACTGCAAAAGCTCGATTCCAGCCTCCATATTTCCTGTAAACTGCTGAATATCCGTGGAATTCTGGTCGCTGTACATTTCATGCCCCGCAAGATAATCGCTGGCATCATACATAATCACTACCACGTCCACCGTGTTAAAGTCAAGCGTCTTTAAGGTGTTGTATACCTCATCGCCCTCAGGGGGATAATCCTCACCCATCACCTCCTTGGCATCTTCATAAAAATAGTCGATGGGCCCGCCTGTGGCCAGAGTGCAGAGCCAGTAAAAATTAAAGGCGTCCATGGGATAATTCTGGGAATCGATCTGGGGTGAAAGGGCCGCCAGATAGCTGCCGCTTACAGAACAGTTATAGACAACCGCTCCGGTGAGCTCTTCAATCATAGCGGCCAGGCTGTCCTGAGAATCCCTGTCATCGGCAAAGGGTGCATTTCCAAAGGCTACAATAGTGGTGACGCCGTCATCCACAGGCCCCTCCTCGGTTCCGCCTACCAGCGGAAGAATCTCATCCAGGGTGTCCTCGTAGGTGCCCGGTCCATCCTTAAAAATTTCTTCCAGATCTACTTCCACACCCCAGTTGAAAAACTTGAACAGGATGGCGCCGAAAAAGACGATCACTGTGAAAATCAGGATCAGGTGCATATTGATGGGAAAACGTTTCTTTTTTAATGGTTCCTCAAAAAACTCATTATCGTCGTATGCCTCTTCCAGCTCCTCAGAGGACTCCGAATCGTATGGTTCCTCTGAAATGTACCCGGCGGCGTTGTCTCCATCCGGATGCGCCGGGGAAAAATCCTCTTTTTCCAGGTCAATAATTTCAATATCAGGGATGTCATTATCAGAGATAGAAGCGGTGTGAACCTGCTCCCGGTTTCCTTTATTTTGTTTCATATTACCTCACATTCTGCGATGCCGCTTCCATTTCCAGGGTAAAAAAGTTGTATTTTATTTTACTATTATGTGGGAGGAAAGTCCAGATTATTAGAAAATTTTAGAAATGTTTAAGTTTTTGTTTAAACTTTCGAATGAATCGGGTAATAATCCGTTTCCGCAAAAATTTCTTGATGATACTAAATATATCAATTATAATAATGTGTAATGTTCAATTAAAAATATGAATTCGGGTTTTTATACCGTGCGGGGGGAAAATGGCTGGAAAGAAATTTCGACTTATGCAGTTTTTTTATGGGTGCTTTTTTATAAATATAATATCGGTTCTTGTCCTTGCAATCCTGGATACTCAGAATAATCTTCCCGTTCATAGCATGCTGATCTTCCCACTGCTTGTTTCAGCTGTAATTTTTCTTGGAAGCCTGCTTGTTTCCAGACTTACCTATTCCTGTCTTGCCAAAATATTAAAATCAAATTGCACTTTAATCCTTTTTCTGTGCTTTTATTTTTTTGCGCTGTCTGCCATATCTATATTTTCAAGAGCAATTCCCGATAATGATCATTATGAGGTGTATAGAGGGGCGTTATATGCGGCGGGGCTGGCTGAGGAAAGCAACTGGGAATATTTTGCGAGATGTGATAATAATATTATTCCCATGCTTTTGCTCAGCATAATAATTCGTGTAAATCAATTTCTGGGGTTTCCCGAACCATATTACTTGGCTGTTTTCCTGAATGTATTCCAGGTTGCAATTACTATGTACTGTGTATTTAGGCTTTTGTCCGGGTATGTGAAGCAGAGACAGTTTTTTTTTCTTCCTTGGATTGGCGTTGGCTTGATAGGGATTTTTATGCCCGTAATCGGCCACACGCAATCAGTATATACGGATGCAATGAGCTTTGCATTTGGCATAACGGCATATTATACATGGACAAAAGTAAATCAATATGAGAAAAAAGTCTATAAAAGTTTATTTATTCTCTTATCCGGCATTTTGTGGGGGATGGGGGCTGCAATTAAAATGACA
>NZ_CEWDFQ010000053.1:0-12695 GCF_982438285.1 Acetatifactor sp.
CCCATACATGGCAGGTGTCCAGACACACTCCCAGCTTATCAGAAAGCTCTACCCGCTCCAGAATACGGGAAAGCTCTTCAAAGCTGCGCCCCACCTCGCTTCCCTTGCCCGCCATGGTTTCCAAAAGCACGGTGGTGGTCTGTTCCCTGGTCAAAACCTGATTCAGGGTATCGGCAATGAGCTCTATTCCCTTCTGCGCTCCTTGCTGCACATGGCTTCCCGGATGGAAATTGTACATACATCCGGGCAGAAGCGATAGGCGCCGCAGATCATCCTCCATGGTCTCCAAGGCAAACCTGCGTATGCCCTCGTCCTTTGCACAGGCATTCAAGGTATAGGGGGCATGGGCCAGCAAGCAGCCGATTCCCTTTTTTTCACAAAAGGCAAGCATGGCCTCCACATCCTGTTTCTTCCATTCCTTTGCCGCCCCTCCTCTGGGATTCCTGGTAAAAAACTGAAAAGTATTGGCTCCGATATCTTCCGCCGTCCGGGCCATAGCCAAAAAACCCTTGGACGACGATAAATGACATCCTATCCGCAGCATCAAATAATTCTCCTTACCGCCAGAATGGTTCTATAGTTGGCATTGCTCACCTTTATGCCCGTCCGTTCAGTGCTGGCGTGCACGATCAGCCCCCCGCCGATGTAGAGGGCCACATGTCCGTCGTAGCAGATCAGATCTCCCGGCTGGGCCTCGTCGTAGCTGACTCCTGCACCCGCGCTTCTCTGCTCGTAGGAAGTTCTGGGCAGATTGTATCCGAAATCCTTGTAAACCCGGTAGGTAAAGCCGGAACAGTCCGCTCCGTTTGTGAGGCTGGTGCCTCCCGCCACATAGGGATTGCCAATGTACTGGCAGGCGTATTTTGCTATCTTTTTCCCCAGATCGCTTCCTGACGCATTCTCAATGGTGGAGGTATAGGAGGTGGGGGTGTAGGTTCCGTTGGCAGCGGAAGAGCTGCTTCCCTGGTTTTGCTGAGCCTGCAGCTTCTTTAACTGAGCCTGCTCCTGCTGCAGCTGGGTCTTGAAAACAGCCGCCTCCTGCTGGGCTCTCTTAATCTCCGCCTCAAAATTAGCGGATTCCTGTTTTTTCTGGGCCAGCAGAGTATCCAGGTTGGCCTTCTGAGACTCTAATGCCGTCCGGTCCGCTTCCAGCTGGCTTTTGTCTGCCTCCAGCTGCGCTTTTTCTGCCTCCAGCTGATCCCATAGATCGTGAACCTGATTCTTTGTCTCTATGTATTCCTCCAGCTTCTCCTTGTCATACTCATAGATTTTTTCGATGTAGTCCATGCGGTTTAGCATGTCCGCCAGACCCTCGCCCTGAAGAAAAATGCTCAGATAGGTGGATTTGCTGTTCTCGTACATCAGACGGGTGCGCACAGCCATATCCTCCTGCTGTTTTTTCTCACGCTCCACGGCTGCCTCATACTCCAGCTGGGTTTCATCGATCTGCACCTGCTTGTCAGAAATCTCCGTCTCCTTGGATGCGATTTCGTCCTCCTTCATCCCAATGCTGGTCATGGTATTGATGATCTCTGAATTCAGGTCGGCTATTTTTTCCTCCACCAGATCCTGCTCATCCGTAAGAGAGCTGATCTTGTCATTGACGCCGTCCAGCTGATTCTGCGTGTCCTTAATCTGGTTCTGGATATCCGTTATGGATGTGGCCTCCGCAACAAGGGGCCGGGGTGCCGCCGTCTGCACCGCTGCGGCGGTAAGTCCTGCAATCAATATAAAATTCATTATTTTAATCGTTTTTTTTCTCATAGAAAAAGCATACCACAACCACCGGATTTTTTCATCCCTTATTCCTTATTTTTTTCTTAATCTCGTAACAGTGCAGCCATAAGCTGCAAAACAGCGAAAAAGCGCCTTGGAGCGGCTTTGCGAATGGCGCGGGCTGAACTGCTTCAAGCCCTCTCCTATAAGGAAGAGGGCTTGAAGCAGTAAAATAACATTCGCCTTACAGATCACAGTTGTTTACGGTGCGGGGGAAGGGAATCACATCCCGGATATTGCTCATGCCTGTGAGGTACATCACGCATCTCTCAAAGCCAAGGCCAAAGCCCGCATGGCGCACGGAGCCGTACCGGCGCAGGTCAAGATAAAAGTCATAGTCCGCCTTGTTCAGTCCAAGCTCCTCCATCCTGCGCTCCAAGAGCTCCAGCTTATCCTCGCGCTGGCTTCCGCCGATGATCTCTCCGATGCCGGGCACCAGACAGTCCATGGCCGCCACAGTTTTCCCATCCTCGTTGAGCTTCATATAAAAAGCCTTGATCTCCTTAGGGTAATCTGTCACAAACACAGGCCGCTTAAATTCCTTCTCCGTCAGGAATCTCTCATGCTCCGTCTGCAGGTCGCAGCCCCAGGACACCTTATACTCAAATTCCTCGTTGTGCTTTTCCAAAATTTCGATGGCCTGGGTGTAAGTCACATGGGCAAAATCAGAGTTTGCCACATGCTCAAGCCTTTCAATCAGTCCCTTGTCCACAAACTGATTAAAGAAAGCCATCTCCTCCGGCGCATGCTCCAGCACATAACGGATCACATACTTTAACATGCTTTCCGCCAGCTCCATATCGTCCGTCAGGTCTGCAAAGGCCATCTCCGGCTCAATCATCCAAAACTCCGCCGCATGTCTGGTGGTATTGGAATTTTCCGCCCGGAAGGTAGGTCCGAAGGTGTACACGTTTTTAAAGGCAAAGGCATAGGTTTCCACGTTGAGCTGCCCGCTCACGGTGAGATTGGTAGGCTTTCCAAAAAAGTCCTGGGTAAAATCCACCTTCCCATCCTGGGTTTTGGGAACCTTGTCAAGAGGCAGCGTAGTCACCTGGAACATTTCCCCGGCGCCCTCGCAGTCGCTGCCGGTAATCAGGGGCGTATGCACATACACAAAGCCCCTCTCCATAAAAAAGGTGTGGATGGCATAAGCGATCAGAGACCTGACCCGAAATACCGCCTGAAAGGTATTGGTTCTGGGGCGCAGATGGGAAATGGTTCTGAGATATTCAAAGCTATGGCGCTTTTTCTGCAGCGGATAATCCGCCCCCGAAGGCCCCTCCACCGAAACCTCTTTTGCCTGCATCTCAAAGGGCTGCTTTGCGTTTGGGGTCTCTACAATGGTTCCCTTTACAACCAGCGCAGCTCCTACGTTGATTTTGCGGATGTCGTCAAAATTGGAAAGACTGTCTCCATACACCACCTGCAGCGGTTCAAAGAAGGTGCCGTCGTTGATCACCAGAAAACCAAAATTTTTAGAATCCCGGTTATTTCTCACCCAGCCGCCCACAGTGACTTCCTTCCCCACAAACTGCTCTCTCTTACGATACAAATCTCTGATATCCGTTAAATTCATTTTTAACCTGTCCTTTCCTGTTCCTTCCATTTCTATCGCCAGTCTTTGCCCCTGATCTGCGTCATTGGCCTGTGCTTTGGTTTACCACCGCATTTTCCGTAAGAAACGCAAGCACCTTCTCATACATCAGATAATCCCTGTAATCCTCCAGGGAGGTGTCCCCAACGTATTCCTCCACCGTGTCGTAGCCCGCATTGTTTGCGTATTCCAGTAGGGTAGTGTTCAACTCCTCGTCGTCAATGTTAAGCCCCTCTCTGTTTGCCACCGCCTGCATGGCAATATCCTGTCTGACAGCCTCCTCCGAATAGGTGCTCACAAAGGTATCCACGTCCATGCCGTAGAAATAGGAGGTCATTGTATCCGCATCCATGCCGTAGCTCTCCGCCTGTGCCTCAAGGCTTTCCCGTGTTACAGTCTCATACTCCTCCACCATGTGCTCTGGCACCTCTTCAAACACGCAGTTTTGCATAAAGGCATCCAGCACTGCATTCTGCAGCTCTGTGTTATAGCTGTTTTCCGCATTAGCGTACAGATAGTCATAGGCATACTGACGCAGCTCCTCCACAGTGGCCACTCCCTCAATGCCCACAGAGGCAGCCACTGCATCCTCCATCTCCTGGGGAAGAATGAAATTTACGGTAACCGTAAACACCACATCCTGTCCCGCTAAATCTGCAGAACCATAATTTTCCGGGAAGGTCAGATTCAAATCCACCGTTTCACCCGGCGTCACACCAATCAGTCCCTCCTCAAAGCCATCAATAAACCTTCCTGAGCCGATAGTCAGAAGGCTTCCCTGTGCGGTGCCTCCGTCAAAGGCTACGCCGTCCTTCTTTCCTTCATAGTCAATGTTTACCGTGTCTCCGTTTTCCACAGCCCGGTCCGTGATTCCCCCGTTTTCCAGAGTCACATTATTGTTGTAGACCTCTCTCACCAGACTTTCCAGCTCAGTCTCGTCCACTGTAATGGGGTCAATGTCCACCTCAATTCCCTTGTATTCCCCGAGGGTCACGTAACTGTCCACATCCATATCCTTAAGGGGCACCTCTGTGTCACTGCCGCAGCCTCCCAAAATGCCTGCCGCCAGCACAGCCGCCATCCCTGCCATTACTTTCCTGTTCATCTTTTTCTCCATTTCTGATTTTTGTTTTCATTTACAGCCGCTTTCGGCCAGAATCCTAACGAACATCTTACCACAAAAGCCTCTCCATTAAAAGCCCCTTTCTACAGCAGAGGGGAGAGCAGGCGGCACACCTGTTCCTTTAAGCGGATGATCAACGGCCTGGACGCATATACGTCCTTTGTAATCTGCCTGCAGCACTTTAAATCCTCTTTGAAAATCTGCTCCATCTCCTGTGCTTTCTTTTTGCTGTAAACCACTGCATTGACCTCAAAATTCAAAGAAAAGCTGCGGATATCCATGTTGGCGGTGCCATAGCAGAATACCTCTGCATCCGCCATCACTCCCTTTCCGTGCAGGAAACCATTCTCATAGGTGTAGCAGTTGGCCCCTGCCATGACCAGATCGCCAATATAGGAGTAGGTGGCCCAATACACAAAGGGATGATCCGGCTTACAGGGAATCATAATATTTACCTCTATTCCTGAGCGCACGGCAATCAAAAGGGCCTGCAGAACCGCCTCATCCGGAATAAAATAAGGGGTTTGAATATAAATCCTCTCCTTAGCCTTGGTAATCAGCCGCATATAATTATCCCGGATCTGGTCTATGGTATTGTCAGGTCCGCTGGTAATAATCTGCATTTTACAGCCATCCCTGCTTCCCGGCGTGGGATTTATCAGAAGGGCCGGCCTCTGCAGCAGATTTTCTCTGGTGGCATAATTCCAGTCCAAAATAAACCTTAGCTGCAGCCCCATCACGCCGCTTCCACGAATACGAAGATGGGTGTCTCTCCAATGTCCGAATCTCTCGCTTAAGCCGATATATTCCTTTCCAATGTTAAAGCCTCCCACATAGCCGATCTGATTGTCTATGACCACAATTTTCCTGTGGTTGCGGTAATTGATGCGCAGATGCAGCCTGCCAAGTCCCGGTGGGAAAAATTCCGCCGTCATAATTCCCTGGGCTCTCAGCTTCTTCCAATACCGGGAGCTTACCGACCTGCACCCCATGCCGTCGTACAGCACTCTTACCTCTACGCCCTGGGCCGCCTTCTCTATGAGCACATCCCTGATGCGGTTAAACAGCACATCGTTTTTGATAATATAATATTGAATGTGGATGAAATGCCTGGCCTTCTTTAAATCCTCTATCAGCGCCTCAAATTTTTCATTTCCTTCTGTAAAGATATCTATGTCATTGTCATCAGAAAGCACAGCGTCGGAGGTTTCCAGATTATACATCACAAGGTCCATGTACTCTCCAAGCTCCCCATCGTCTTCCCCCGGCTTTCTGCTCTTTAAGCGGGATTCCTGCCTTCTGATGGCTTCGTTTACATGATCCTCCAGCTCTTTTATTTGAAACATTTTCCGTTTGTGCATGTCCACTCCCAGCACAAGGTAAAACACAAACCCCAAAAAAGGAATAAAGAACAGCAAAAGCAGCCAGGCCCATACGCTTTTTGGGTCTTTTCTCTGAAAAAACACGATGATAACGGCAAAAATCATGTTCCACCAAAAGAGATGTCCGAATAAAAATTCCAGCGCCGTCCCTGCAAATTCCCACAAATTTTCCATCCTGCGCACCTCCCGCTCCTCTTTTTCGTCCCGAAGCCGTCCTGTCAGCCATATGTGGGCAAGTCCTTACAAGTATACCACAGTTTCCAAAAAAACTGTAGTTTTCTGTAAAATGTTTTATTGCCTATCCCAGCATATCTATGTTACAATGTCCTATATATTCCTATCTATTTATAAGGAGGTCTCAATGCAATGAATCCAGTGACAATCACATTGTTAGTCATATTGGCAGTGCTGGTTATTGCTATCGTAGTGCTGTATTTCCTGGGAAAAAAGGCCCAGAAAAAGCAGGCCGAACAGCAGGAGCTTCTGGAGGCCAACAAGCAGACAGTCTCTATGCTGATTATTGACAAGAAACGGATGAAGCTTAAGGAAGCCGGCCTTCCCCAGATGGTAATCGACCAGACTCCCAAGCTTATGCGGGGTTCCAAGCTTCCCATTATCAAGGCTAAGGTTGGTCCACAGATTCTTTCCCTGATCAGCGATGAGAAGATATTTGACTCCGTCCCCGTAAAGAAGGAAGTAAAGGCTGTAGTCAGCGGCCTGTATGTTCTGGATGTAAAGGGGCTTCATGGAAAGCAGAATGCCGTCCCGCAAAAGAAAAAGGGATTTTTCAAGCGCACCATGGAAAAGCTGCAGGAAAAAGCCGGAGCCAAGCCGGTGAAATAAAGAAAAAGGTGCGCTGCAGAGCGCACCTTTTTCTCCATGGGCGGTCACTTTTCCCTGACGCTGATACGCAGGCAGCTCTCCGAAAGGCTTTGCTCTCCGTGCCACAAGCCATATTTTATCACCGCCTGTATTCCCCAAGGCCCTTCCTCCACCCTGACCTCTTTTGTGTCAATTTCCAGGGCAAATCTGCCGTAGGGCGTCACATAATCCGCAGGATGCCTTTTCTTCTCCTCAAAAACCATATGGGTACGGTTTTTCCCTCCTCTTACAAGCTCCATTCTGTCCTTCCCGATTTTGATTCTGCTTTTGGACCGTTCCCCAGTTTCCTCCTCCGTCTCCTCATAAAGCAGATAACGGCTTCCCTCTCTTTCATAATACACGGCGGAAACAGCCTGTTCCACCGGCTCACCTTCCTCTCCCACACTGCTGTGCAGGCCGTTTATCAAAAGCTCTACCTCTTTTTTCATGCTTCCTCTCATTCTGCCGCGTGAGCGGCTTTGTAATCAGAAGGAACTTTGTGCGGCAGCACAAATTCCGGATTGAAAATTTTAATTTTCAATCTTTCCTCATCTCCGGGCTGTCTTTTGCCCCGGGTCCTCCAATGAATCTCAATACTGCTCAATATTTACCGTTTTTGTAGACAGAATTCCATATTTTATAATGGAATTTGCAAATTGCTTAAATTTTTCAGCCCCGTCGCTTACATAAAACTGGTATTGATTGTCCCCCAGCTCCGGGGGCTCCTCATTCAATATACCCTTTTTGCACAAAAGCTCCCTAAGCTCCCTGGCGGTCTCATAGGCCGGATTTACCAAGGTCACCTTTTCTCCCATGATTCTTCCCAGGGTGGAGCGGATCAAAGGATAGTGGGTACATCCCAATATGAGAGTGTCAATGTCAATGTCGATCAGCTCCGTCAAATATCTCTTGGCGATCTCATCTGTGACCGGGTCCTGCCACAGTCCCTCCTCCACCAGAGGGACAAAAAGGGGACAAGCCTTTCCGTATATGGTCACATTCTCATTCAATTCTTGTATGTACTTGGAATAAATCCGGCTTCCAATGGTAGCCTCCGTAGCGATAACGCCGATTTTCCCGTTGCGGGTTACCTGAACCGCCGTCTTTGCCCCCGGCTTCACCACACCGATCATGGGAATATCCGTCTCCTTCTCCAGCTCATCCAGCGCATAGGCACTGGCCGTATTACAAGCCACCACAATGGTCTTTACCTGAAAGCTTTGAAGGAATCTTACGATCTGCCTGGAAAAGCGGGTAACAGTCTCCTTGGATTTGCTTCCGTAAGGGACTCTGGCCGTGTCTCCAAAATATATGATTTTTTCATTTGGTATCTGCCTCATGATCTCCCGCGCTACGGTCAATCCGCCCACGCCGGAGTCAAACACGCCGATTGGCGCCCCGTTTTCCCGCTTCATCTCCTAAGTCCTTCCTTGCTTTATTTTTTCTGCGGCAATCTATGGTAAAGCTCCTCAAAGAGTCTGCTTTTAAAACTGATCTGGTCAGAATCTGCATTCAGAATTTCCCAGTAAATTTCACTGTCAAAGCTCCATTTTTGTATTTCTGAGGGCTTCCCTTCCTCTGTGCCTGTCACCACGTAGGTGTCCGGCGTCATGGCAAACTCCGGATATAAAACGCCCCACCAGCCAAGAGCCGCGCAGATTCCCATTACAAGCTTGATTCCAGTCCATTTTTTCTTCATTCAATCTCCTCAGCTTTCCGGGAAAACTCTCCCTATGAGGATGATTGCCGCTTTTTCTTTTCTTATACCGGATTTTCCGCACTCTACTTATTTTTTTCTCTTTCCAGACGTATCTGCCTGATAATGGCCTTCTTCTGATTATCTATGTGAAGCTTGGCTGCCAAAGAGGCCGTCTCCTTATCCTGATCCACAATTCCCTGATAAATAATTCTATGCTCCTCCACCAGCCTTTCATGCTGGCTGATATCCTTAATATACTCAAACCGATAGCGGTACATCTGTTCGGAAAGATTGTTGACCAGCTGAATCAGCCGGCTGTTGCCGGTAGCCTGTACAATAATATCGTGCAGCGCAACATCCGCTTGTGCAATCTTTTTCACGTCCTTGGTTTTCACCGCAAGCTCAAAATTGTCGCAGGCCCGCTTTAAGCTTTCCAGCTCCTCCTTCGTAATCCGGTCGCAGGCTAGCTCCACGCACAGCGCGTCCAAAGCGCGCCTGACCTCCAGCACGTCGTTCATGCTCTTTTCCGTAATCTGAGCCACCTCTGCTCCCCTTCTGGGGATCATGGTCACCAATCCCTCCAGCTCCAGCTTGCGGATGGCTTCACGGATGGGCGTACGGCTGACTCCCAGCCTGTTTGCCAGATGAATCTCCATAAGCCGCTCCCCGGGTTTGAGCTCTCCCGTCAGGATGGCTTGACGCAGCGTGTTAAACACCACATCCCTAAGAGGCAGAAACTCATCCATCTTTACCTGTAAATTATCCTGCATAGCTTCCCTCCATTCTTCCGTATACTCCATGTCCGTCAGCAGAATTCCGTCACAAAAATCTGTTTTGCCAGCTGTCTGCGCCGGATCTGTTCCCCTGCTCTTTTTGCCCGTTCCTCTTCCGTAAAAATTCCAAATACCGTGGGACCGCTTCCACTCATCAGACTGTTGACGGCTCCAAACTCCTTCATCCGGTTTTTAATTTCCCCAATCACAGGATACGCCGGCACCGTCACCTGCTCCAGCACATTTTCCATGCGGTCTAAAATTCCCTGGAGGCTTCCCTCCTCAATGGCCGCCACCATGCCGTCAATGTCCGGATGGCTTTGGATTTTCCCAAGGTCCAGATGCTCATATACGTATTTGGTGGACACACTGATATCCGGCTTTGCCACCAGCACATAGCAGTCCGGCGCCGGGGGAAGAGCCGTCAGCTTCTCTCCGATTCCCTCTGCCAGTGCAGTGCCCCCCATTACACAATAGGGAACATCCGCCCCGATGGCAACCCCAAGCTCCATAAGCTCCTTCAAAGTACAGCCCAAATCAAACATCCGGTTAATGCCCTTCATGACAGCGGCTGCATCCGTGCTGCCCCCGGCCATTCCCGCCGCTATAGGTATATTTTTCTTCAGATGAATGCGAAGCCCCTGGGAAATTCCATAATGCTCCTTCATCAGCCTTGCAGCCTTCCATACAAGATTATCCTGCCCTGAGGTCAGGCTTTCACTGTCCGTGGTCAGAAGGATTCCTTCCTCCGTCTTTTCCAGCAAAAGCTCATCATAAATGCCAACAGTCTGCATTACCATTTTCACTTCATGGTACCCGTTTTCCAGTTTTCCTATCACATCCAAACCAAGATTGATCTTGGCATATGCCTTCATCAGATATTCATTCATGCGCCTTCCAATCTTCCTCCAAAATGTATTTTGTATACATAGATTGTATTTTATTATATACAAAAATTGGATTTTCGTCAACGCCGCCCCTAAGCTTTTCCCTCTCCCATGCCGATATAAATTACAAAATCAAGGATGATGCACCTTCTAAAATTATGTTTATGGCGCAGCGCGCCGGAAAAGAGGTAAGTATGAATGTAAATGGAATTACATCTACGCAGGCGGCCTACGGCTATACGTCTAGCGTAAACACAAAAGAAAAACAGGCCTCCACAAACACTTCGGTTCCCAATACCGAAGAGGCGGGCGCAGTATATGAGCCCTCCACAGAACAGCAGACAGACTCTGCAAAGAAAATCTATACTCCAGACACCAATCTGATTAACAAGCTGAAGGCTGACGCAGAGGCCAGAACAGCACAGCTTCGCAGCCTGGTAGAGCAGATGCTCTTAAAGCAAGGCACCGCCTACGGACAGGCCAATGATATCTGGCAGTTTTTAAGAAGCGGCAATTACACGGTAGACCCCGCCACCAAGGCACAGGCACAGGCTGATATCGCTGAGGACGGGTACTGGGGCGTAAACCAGACCTCCGACCGTATTATCCAGTTTGCAACGGCACTGACAGGCGGAGACCCCGACAAAATTGAAGAGATGCGGGCCGCTTTTCAAAAGGGCTATGATATGGCTGAGAAAAAATGGGGAGGCTCCCTGCCGGAGATTTCCAAACGCACCTATGATGCCGTGATGGAAAAATTTGACCAGCTGGCGGCAGAGGCGGGCGTTTCCTCCAAAGAGGCCTAGCCATCCCCTGAAGTAAAAAATCAGGAAGAAATCCGGATTCCCGGTTCTTCCTGATTTTTCTATTTTACGATCAAAAGCTTCTGTCCTGGCTTCAATTCATCACTTGCCAGACTGTTCCATTCCCGCAGGGCATCCACAGGCACATAATATTTTTTCCCGATATTCCACAGATTGTCGCCTTCCTTCACTATATAGATGACCATGCCCGGCAGGCTGCTCATTTTAGCGCTGTCCAAATCGTTTACCTTCACCTGGCCAATCAGCTCCACAGACACATTTTTGAAAACAGTGGTAGCAAAGACAAGCACCGCCTTTACGTCCATTTCCTCTCCATCCAGCATAGTCACCTGCAGCTGCTCCACCTCGGTATGCACTCTGCTCATGTCCTCCGGGGCAATGTCCGGCACCTCCAGCGTATATTGATAGGGTATCTGGACCTTTGCGCTTCCGTAAGGGTTCTCGTCATCCCCTGTTATGTACATTACCTTCACGGAAAGACTTCCCTTAAGAAGTATGCCGTTTTCTGTCACCTCCTGCTGATCCAGGGAAACGCATCCCTCACTGTGAAGCAGCTGCAGAATGGGCGCCCCCGCCCCCGGCACCCGGATGTGATCCGTCACCTTTGTCTTTCCCGTCACTTTGGAAAGCAGTCTGCGCAGACTGGCAGGACGGCTTTCTGTCTCCACCTCCTTGGTAACTCCATAAACATCTGTTACCATCTCCGTCCTTTCTTCCTCATAGACACGTATGGAGATATCCAGCACCAGCTCAAGCCCCACGTTTCGTTCTTCTCCGTCAAAATCCGGCCGGATGACAAGCTCCTGCTGCCCCAGGCTGTAGCGGATATCCGGCACCATTCCGTCTCGGCATCCATGACATTCCAAAACACCGCTGAAAGGAAGAACCGTCTCAAAGGAGCGGATGGGATGCTCTTCCCCCTCCCCCTCATACAGGATAAAAAAGTGGATGTCCCCCTGAAGCGTCAGCTTTTCCTCCAAAACCTTAAATTCCACGTCCCCCAAAGAAATATGATTCCAGAGAATCTGAAAAATATTGGGATAATTGGATGGCAGGGAAACTTCTTCCTTTATGCGGAAAATATCATTTTTACTTATGGCAATCTGTGCTACGGTGACAGGCATTTTGCGGTACTGCACTGTCTCCTCCCCATGTATGCCGATGGGCACCTCCTCGTCATAAATCTCATCCACCGCAGCGTGCAGGGTGACCACTGACTGAATATTCAGCTTTCTGGAATTTATAGTGCTTACTGTGAGGTCCTCCACCTCACCCTCCACAGCTACGCAGTCGCCGGGGACGGCCCCCTGAAGATTGATTTTTTCCTCAAAGGGTATTTTGCCCTCCAAAAAAGTCAGGCTCTTTCCTTCCTCCGAAGTGTGATATAAAACATAGAAAAGCAATCTTCCTCTGACATTCACCACATCCGTTCCCGGCTTAATCTCATCTATAACCAGGACACCCTTTTCCAGATTCAGGCTGCCTACGTCCGGCTTGCTTTCAGGGATATTCACGTCATCCTCCAGGGTAATCTGGGTGAACGCTTCCGCCCGGATGCGGTCCATATGTATATTTCTCTTTAAAAGCTCCACAAAAATACCTCCATATGTATACTTCTATAATAGGCGTTTGCGAAACTCACTGACAAAGTCACGAATCTGGTCATAATAACCAAAAACGGGTTCCAAAGCAGTGGCTAGTCACCCTTATTTTGGTTATTACGCCAGCTTCTGATACCAGAGAGCGAGTTTCGCAATTACCTATATACTTCTATAA
>NZ_CEWDFQ010000054.1:0-12671 GCF_982438285.1 Acetatifactor sp.
GTGTTGTAGGCATCTGCATTTTCCTGCTTTCCCTGTCAGGACTGATCGGCAGCCTTTTTTTGTCAAAAGCCTATCTGCGCCTGCTTCAGGAAACCGTCGCAAACAATCTGGCCTACTCCTCCTCCATCATCTCCCAGACTTTAGACAGGATTGAGGATATGACCGGCAGCCTTTTGGCAGATTCCGTTATACAAAGAAACCTTGTGACTGCCAACGACAGCGAAAACCCAAGAGAGCAGACCATCGCCCACCAAGCCCTTTCCCAAACGGTTTCGGATTTTTATGAACAATACAAATCCTCCTATGTGGACTACATCACCCTCTCCCACTCCAGAAATACCATCTATTCAAACTATTTGAGCGACAAACGCACACCACAGGAAATAGAAGAGCAGCTGCTTGCCATGGCCGATGAGGGAGAAGGCCGCCCCGTATGGCTCTTTCAATACGCCCAGACAAACGGCTTTTATCTGACCAGGCAGATCAGGAACGCCCAAAGTCCCTACTTCAGTTCCCTTGGGACTCTGATCGTCTCCGTGGACTTAGACGAAATGATTTCTTCCCTAAACCAGCAGGAGGGCGCTTTCCCTGACACACGATATTTTATTGCAAGCGACGGCCAGATCATTTATCACACAGACGACGCTGCAGACAGGATTTTCCAAAAGCTTGACAATACCTCCGGCGATTCCTATGAAATTTTGACAGTTGACGGGCACAAATACTTTGTATACAGCACCCTGATTCCCGGCCATAACTTGACCTACACCTGCTATCTGTCCTATGACTCCATCACCTATTCCGCCAATATCTCGTGGTTCGTCAGCATGGTGGTGCTTTTTTTCACCTGCCTGATCGCAGTGGTGTTCTCCCATTACACCATCTCCTCCATCGACAGGCACACCAATCTTTTGCTGAAAAAAATGCAGGCATACAATGCGGAGCAAATCTCCCTTCCCCAGACAGACCCCGTTTATGCAGACCGCAGAGATGAATTTGGCCTGCTCAACAGACAGTTTGACCACATGGCGGAGAGGATACACAACCTGATCTTAGATAACTATGTGAATGAGCTCTGGAAAAAGGACGCCCAGCTCAAAGCCCTGGAAAAACAGATTCAGCCTCATTTTCTCTACAACACCTTAGAATCCATCAACTGGCGGGCAAAGTCTGCGGGAAACCAGGATATATCAAGCATGGTGGAATCTCTGGGAAATCTGCTGAGAGCCTCTCTTTCCAAGGACAACGGCGGCTGGACTCTGAAAAAGGAGCTGGAAATTACAGATGCCTATGTCACCATTCAAAAGTACCGCTTTGAAGAGCATTTAGACTATATATCCTGCTGCGATCCTTCCCTGTGCTCTGCACTGCTGCCCAAATTCATGATCCAGCCCCTGGTGGAAAACGCCGTCCACTATGGTCTGGAGGAAAACACAGAGGTCTGTCACATTGAAGTCAACGTCAGCCTGACGGAGACGGCCGGCCTTGAAAAGCAGCAGGAGATACTGCAGATTTTTGTAAAAAACGACGGTTCGGCCTTTGAGGAGGATCTTCTTTTAAAGCTTAAAAATCATCAGGCGTCTGCCAGAGGCTTTGGTATCGGCCTGGTCAACATTGACGAACGGATCAAGCTGATGTTCGGCGGCTCCTACGGTCTGACCCTGTATAATGAAGGCGATCTGGCGGTGGCGCAGATCACCATTCCCTACTTGGATAAAACGGAGGTAAGCTCATGCTGAAACTTATGATTGCAGACGATGAAAGAGTGATCCGGGAAACCATTTCCAATCTGATTGACTGGAAGCTTTTGGATATAGAGCTTTCCGGGCTGTGCTCCAACGGTCTGGAAGCCTATGACATGATTATTGACGAATCCCCTGATATTGTACTTACAGACATAAAAATGCCCGGCATGACCGGACTGGAATTGATCAAAAATATTTCGAAGTCCCACCTGGATACGCAGTTTATCATTCTGTCAGGCTACGGGGAATTTGAATATGCAAAGGAGGCCATGAAATACGGCGTAAGGCAGTACATTTTAAAGCCTTGCAACGAAAAGCAGATCACCGAAAGTATTCTGGAGGTCTCTAAGGACTGCTATGAGAGAAAGCGCAGACAGGTGGCCGGGTTTCTCCACGATCTTTTGCGGGAAAGCGGCAGCGATATTACCCAGCTGAATCACTTCTTAAGCGGAATACAGGACATGAATTTTTTAAAGCAGCTGTCGGACTGTCTGCTTTTTGAGACAAAGCTCCGCAAGGAGGAGCTGGCTCCCTTTGAGCTCACGGAGCTTCTTATGACCATCAATCAGGGGTATTCCGATTCCCAGATTCTGGAGAGGCTGTATGGCATGATTCACAAGATCGTCTCTCCGGAAAAAAAGCAGTCCGGCACACATTTTACGAAACAGATTTTCTCTTACGTGGAACAGCACCTGTCCGATTCCAATATCACCTTAAAAGAAATCGCGGAAAATCAGCTGTTCATGAATGTGGATTATGTGAGCAAGCGTTTTTTGAAGGAAACCGGAAGAAAATTTTCCGACTATCTGGCAGAGGTGCGCATCCGTAAGGCCAAGCAGTACCTGGCAGAGGGCTGGCAGATTCAGCAGGTAGCAGAAAAAGTGGGGTGCGGCAACAACCCCCACTACTTCTCGCAGCTATTTAAGAAAAAAACCGGCATGACCCCCAGCGCCTACATCAGCAGTCTGCAGCACAAGTAGGGTCGCCCTCTGCTTTTTGGGCCGCCCTGGCAGCTTCTTCTACAATGGCTTTTCGTTTTTCATCCAGGGGCTCCCCTTTCAGCATTTCATAAAAATCTGAAAACAGCTCCTGGGTACTTTTCTTTCCTGTCTCTATGCGGCTTTCATAAGGAGCATCTTCCCTTTTCAAATTCTTTTGAAACAGTATCTGCAGCACATTAGGATATACGCTCCGAAGAGACGCCATGGGATCTATCAGCTCCTCCCTGTCGGTGAGCGTCACCTGCAGATAATCCGCAAGCCCGTCCCCCTGGGAAAGCACCGTTTCCGCCTTTACCAGCTCTCCAAGCTCTCCCCGGATACACCGCATCTCATGGAGAGGCTTCAAGGCGCGCATTTTTACGGAAACCCTTCCCTTCTCTTCAAGTTCCACAATGTTTACAGATTTTTCTCCAAAAGCCTCGCCAAAGGAATACTTCAAGGCAGAGCCGCTGTAATAGACATTGCCGCTTCCCACCTTCTGGGCTTTGTGGATATGTCCCAGGGCCGCATAGTCAAAATCCTGAAACAAAGACGCCGGCACAGCGTCCAGCCCTCCCACGTTTACATCACTTTCCGACTGGGAAAGAAGCGGATTCTCCCCCATTTCTCCCACCACAAAATAATGGGTCACAAGAACGCGTCTGCGGCTCTTTTTTTTGTCCACAGGAAGAGAGGATAAAAGCTTTTCCACCGCCTGGGCATTGGAAGCGCACCCCGCCTGGGCCGGTTTTACAAAAGGGAGGCAGACAAAGTCCACCTCTCCAAACGCGTCCGTAAGCGTCACTGTTTTCGGCTCTTTATCCACATCTCCCGCAATATACAGACCCTGCTTTTCCAAAATCCGGTCCGCAAAGGCCACCCGTTCGGGCGAATCATGGTTTCCCGTGATCATGATCACTGGAATATGCTGTTTAAGAAGCTTTGTAAGAAAATCATCCAGCAAAGTCACTCCCTCTGCCGGAGGTACAGCGCGGTCATACACATCTCCCGCTATCAGCAAGGCATCCACCCGTTCTTCAAGGGCGATGTCCACAATCTGCCTCAAAATATATGCCTGATCCTCCATCAGGGAAAGCTCAAAAATCCTTTTGCCGATGTGAAGATCGGCAGTATGCAGAAATTTCATTTTTCTTACGCAATTACATGAATCCAGCCCTCGGGAGCTTCGATTCTTCCCATCTGGATGCCGGTTAAGGTATCGTAAAGCTTTTGCGTCACAGGCCCCATCTGGCTCATGCCGCTTGGAAGACATATCTCCCTGCCGTGATCCACAATCTTTCCCACAGGGGAGATCACTGCCGCAGTGCCGCACAGGCCGCATTCCGCAAAATCCTTTACCTCCTCAAAGAGCACCTCTCTCTCCTCCACCTGAAGGCCGAGATATTTTTCCGCCACATATACCAGGGAGCGGCGGGTGATAGAGGGCAGTATGCTGTCCGACTTAGGCGTAACAACCCTGCCGTCCTTTGTCACAAACAGGAAATTGGCGCCTCCGGTTTCCTCCACCTTTGTCCTGGTGGCTGCATCCAGATACATATTTTCATCGTAGCCCGCCTTATGTGCTGACACAATGGCGTGCAGGCTCATGGCATAATTCAGGCCGGCCTTAATATGGCCCGTTCCGTGAGGCGCCGCACGGTCAAAATCACTGACACAAATGGTCAGGGGCTTAACACCTCCCTTGAAATAAGGGCCCACCGGAGTACAGAAAACCCTGAACTGGTATTCATCCGCAGGCTTAACGCCAATCACGGCATTACTGCCGAACATGTAAGGGCGCACATACAAAGAGGCGCCGCTTCCATAGGGAGGCACATAGGCTGCATTGGCCGCCACTACCTGCGTCACCGCGTCTACAAACCGCTCCTTGGGGAATATGGGCATCTCCAGTCTGGCTGCGGAATGCTCCATACGCTCTCCGTTTAAATCAGGGCGGAATGTCACAATATGCCCATCCTCTGTGGTATATGCCTTCAGGCCTTCAAAAATGGTCTGCGCATACTGCAGTACACCTGCACACTCATTTAACACCACATTGGCATCCTGCGTCAGAACACCCTGATCCCATGCTCCGTCTTTATAATTGGATACATAGCGTTTGTCCGTCTCTATATATCCAAATCCCAGATTGCTCCAATCAATGTTTTTCTTTTCCATCGGCCATTCCTTCTTTCCTAGGGTTGTGCTCTGTTTTTAAGCTGTTTTTCTTTTGTTTTTCATTATTATACTTTTCCATCTAAAAGTCAATCTTTTTTCCGCTCATACCTTACAAACTGATAAGCAATGTCGAAGTAAGTCTGCTCCTCGCTCTGTGCCGTGATCTCCCAGTCCGGGTCCTGATCCAGATTTGGAAAATAAGCGTCCGCCTGGTATTCATGATCTATCTTTGTGACATGGGCCACGCTGCAGCAGGGCAGAAGCTGTCTGTAAACACTCTCGCCGCCGATCACATAGACGTCCTGATCCGCATATTGCTTCAGCTCCTCCATAAGGGCCTCCACACTGTGCACCACTACGGCGTCCTTCACATGATAGTCCTTGTCCCTGGACAAAATGATATTCACACGATTCTTCAGAGGCATTCCCTGGGGAAAGGTCGCCAGGGTCTTTCGTCCAAGCACCACCACCTTTCCCGTAGTCTCCTCCCGAAATTGTCTCTGGTCGTTTGGAATGCTGACTAACAGCCTGTTTCCGCTTCCGATCGCCCAGTTGTTGTCAACTGCAACAATTACATTCATAATCCTTTACTCCCACTTGTCGCAGATGGAATTGATCTGATCCGCAAACCTTGCCATGTCCTTGTTTGCCAGTCCATCGCTTTTTTTCACCAGGGCAAGAAGCCTCTGGGCCGCTGCAAGAAGCCTTGCATACACTCCGGAAGCAGGCTTTTCCTTCTTTTTGAGCATCATAGGCTGTGCCTCGTACTCAAACTCATTGGACAGCAGATTGAACACCGTCCCGCTGTAAGGCGCATATGCCCTCTGACCATGCTCCACCCGAAGGCATTCCGCAAAGGAGACGCATACGCTGTCCTCCCCGTGCACCACAAATACCTTTTTGGGCTTTTCCCTGAAGGCTGACAGCCATTCGATCAGCCCCTCCTTATCCGCATGGCCGCTCAGGCCCCGAAGCTGCTTTATCTGCGCCCTCACCTGAATGGGCTCTCCGAAAAGGCGTACCTCGTCCGCCCCCTCCACCAGGCTTCTGCCCAGGGTTCCCACAGACTGATATCCCACAAACAATATGGTGCACTCCGGTCTCCAGAGATTATGCTTTAAATGATGGCGGATACGGCCCGCATCGCACATGCCGGAGGCGGAAATGATCACCTTGGGCGTCTCATTAAAATTGATTTCCTTGGACTCATCGCTGGTTATGGACAGCTTAAGCCCCGCAAAGGAAATGGGGTTGATTCCCGCATTCACCAGCTCCATAGCCTCCGCGTCAAAGCACTCTCTGCGGTTTTCCTGGAAAATCCCCGTGGCTTCCACCGCCATGGGACTATCCACATACACAGGAAAATTCTCATGTCCCTCCACCAGACGGCCCACCTTGATCTTTCGCAGAAAATACAAAATTTCCTGGGTTCTTCCCACCGCAAAGGAGGGAATGACCACATTGCCTCCCTTGTCAAAGGTTTCCTTCAAAACAGCCGCAAGCTCCTTTACATAATCCAGCCTGTCCTTAGGATGCAGCCTGTCTCCGTAGGTGGATTCCATCACCACATAGTCCGCTTCCTCAGTGGGAGCCGGATCCCGGATCAGAGGCTGGTTCTTATTGCCGATATCTCCGGAAAAAACAATCTTTTTCGTTCTGCCCTCCTCCGTAAGCCACACCTCTATGCTGGCGGAGCCAAGCAGATGGCCGATGTCCGTAAAGCGGATTTGTACGCCCTCACACACCTGAATCATTTCATTGTAATTACAGGGCACGATGCGTCGTATAATGCCTTCCGCATCCTCCATATTAAAGAGCGGCTCCTGCCCCTCCACGCTGGAGCTTCTCTTTGCCTTCCTGTTCTTCCACTCCGCCTCCATCATTTGAATATGCGCACAGTCCCGCAGCATGATGCTGCACAAATCCGCCGTGGCATCCGTAGTAAATACCTGTCCTCTGAACCCCTTGGCATACAAGAGAGGAAGCAGCCCCGAATGATCTACATGGGCGTGAGTCAAAAACACATAATCGATTCTGGCCTCCTCCACCGGCAGGGGTGCATTTTCAAAAACATTCACCCCCTGCTCCATTCCGTAATCCACCAAAATGTGCTTTCCTCCTGCCTCAAGATAGTGACAGCTTCCCGTAACCTCATGTGCCGCTCCAATAAATACCAGTTTCATTCCTTTGCCCCATTTCTTTTTTATTATGATACAGCTTATACAGCATTTCTGATTCTATGTTACACATCATTTCTACTTCAGCGCATTTGCCGTCTCATAGAAATGATAATACATTCCCTTTTTCTCCATCAGCTCGTCGTGGCTTCCTTCCTCCACGATCCCCTCCTCCGTCAGCACAAGAATCCTGTCCGAATTGCGGATGCTGGAAAGCCTGTGTGCAATGGTCAGGGTGGTTCTGCCCTCCGAAAGTCTGGAAAGAGACTGGGCCACCGCAAATTCACTCTCATTGTCAAGGGCCGAGGTGGCCTCATCCAGAATAATGATGGGAGGATTCTTCAAAAACACTCTTGCAATACTGATCCGCTGCTTTTGACCGCCGGAAAGCTTTACTCCCCGCTCTCCCACATAGGTATCATATCCGTTTTTCAGCTCCATGATAAAATCATGGGCGCCTGCGCGCCTGGCGGCCTCCTCCACCTCCGCTCTGTCCGCCCCCGGCCTTCCGTAAGCGATATTTTCATAGACAGTACCGGAAAACAGATACACGTCCTGCTGCACAATGCCGATGCTCCTTCGCAGGCTCTTTAAAGTAAAATGCTTTACATCCTCCCCATCCAGCGTAATCCTTCCCCCGGACACATCATAAAATCTGGGAATCAGATTGCACAGGGTGGTCTTGCCTCCGCCGGAGGGCCCCACAATGGCTACCTTCTCTCCGGCCTTCACCTGAAGATTCAAATGGGAGAACACTCTATTGTGATCATCCGGGTATTCAAAGCTCACATCCTCAAAGGCGATATCTCCCCGGGGATCCACAAGCTCCACCGCATCCGGTTCATCAAAAATCTCAATATCCGCATCCATAATCTGCAGGAAGCGTTCAATGCCCGTCACTCCCCGCTGAAACTGCTCCGCAAACTCGATAATCCTTCGGATGGTGGCAATAAGGGTGCTCACATACAGCATATAGGCCACCAGATCTCCCGGAGCTATGGCTCCTTTGATCATGAAAAAGCCCCCCGCCACCAGCACCAGCAGATACATAATACCGTCAAACATCTTCACCGTGGTCTGAAAAGCCGCCATATAACGGTAAGTCAGCTTTTTGATGTCAAGAAAACGGCCGTTATCCTCCTCAAATTTGCTGTTTTCCATCTCCTCATTGGTAAATGCCTTTACCACCTTATGTCCCAAAAGACTATCCTCAATCCGGGCGTTCAGCTCTCCGATCTGGTTCCTCTGCTTGCGGAAGGCTCCTCTCACACGCAGATTCAAAGCCGTACACACCCCGGCCATAATAGGCACGCAGAGAAAAATAATCAATGTCAGGGGCAGATGAATCCGTGCCAGAATCACAAAAGAAATCACCGTCTTTATGGCCGCAATGAAAAACTCCTCAGGACAATGATGGGCAAACTCCGTCACATCAAACAGATCGTTGGTGATCCGTCCCATGATCTGGCCGACCTTGGTATTGTTATAGTAGGTATTGGACAGCTTCTGCAGATGGCTGTAGGCGTCCCTACGCATATCCGTCTCAATCTTTGCGCCCATCACATGACCCATGTCCGCCATATAATAGCTGGCAATACAGTCCATAACTCTCAGGGCCAGATACAAAAGCCCCAGTCCGCCGATGGTCTTTACCGAAAGAGCGGATAAATCCCTGATGCCCTCGTTGGTGATATATCTCATGATCAGCGGAAGCACCAGCTCACATACGGTTGTGAGCGCAGCGCAGAATAAGTCCAGAAACAGCGTCTTTTTATACTTTTTAAAGTAGGGGAGGAAACGCCCGAAAAGCTCCCCTGTGGTATACTGCTTTGTATCCATTTGTCTTTGTTATGCCTTTCCCTTACAGATTGTACTTGCTATCATTTTAGTATGATATGAATGGATGCGCAAGCTAAATTTGCCCCATCGGTTTTCAAAAGGCCTAAAACGTGATAAGATAAATATCGGATGAAAGTTCGGGAAGGAGCGCCATTATGTCCACAGTCTTTAAAACCACGGCAGCAGCTTTAGAGAATGCCGATTTCCATGAAGATCGTTACCAGAGCATTCAGACGCTGCGGGGAATCGCAGCCTTGTTTGTCATTCTGGAGCACATCCGTTTTTTAAACTGCGGAGCCTTCGGCGTGGATATTTTTTTCTGCATCAGCGGCTTTATGATTATGCTTACCACCCATAAGGACACCCGTTTTTTTTTCAGAAAAAGACTGATCCGCATCCTTCCCCTTTACTATATCATGACCCTTTTTACCTGGACAGTCCTTGTGCTGTTCCCCGGCATGTTTGAGCAGACTACGCCTCAGCCTGTATTTCTCATAAAAAGCCTTCTGTTCATCCCCTTTGACATCGGAGGCGGCATCCTCCAGCCCCTGATGCGCATCGGCTGGACCGTAAACTGCGAAATGTTTTTCTACCTTTTGTTTTTTATTTCCTTTCATATAAGCCATAAATTCCGGGGACTGATCTGCTGCGGGCTCCTTGGCGCCGTTGTCGCTTTCAACTATCTGCTCCCCGTTTCCTTTGCCCCCCCTTTCCTTTTACGGAAATCCTATCATGCTGGAATTTCTCCTGGGGATTCTCTGCTATTATGCGGCCAGAGGCATATACCGTCTCCACAGCCGCGGACGCCTTCCCGGCTTTCTTGCCCCCCTTTGCGCCCTGGCCGCGCTGCTTCTTTTCTATGTTCTCCTCTTTACCAAGGAAAACATTAATATCCTGGGATTCCGAAGAGTTTTCCTCTGGGGTATCCCAGGCCTTATGCTGGTGCTTTGCTTCTTTGTGTTTGGGCTTAAGTGGAAAATGCCGGCCTGGAGCGTAAAGCTGGGCGATATGAGCTACTCCATCTATTTGATACATTATTATCCGGTGATGTTTCTGGACCGCATGGTGTTTGACTTTTCCGTCTGCAGCCCTTACGCTTTGGCGGGAGCTGTTGCGACTGTGCTCATATGCCTTCTGTGCTCTTTTGTATCCTGGCTTTTGGTGGAAAAACGCCTGACCGGCTTCTTAAAAAAGATTTTTCTTTCCTGTTGACAACTTTATTTTCGTATAGTATACTGTTGTTTGTTCGCAGGAAAAGCATATTGATATGCGCGAGTGGCTCAGCGGTGGAGCACCTCCTTGCCAAGGAGGGGGTCGCGGGTTCGATTCCCGTCTCGCGCTCTAAAAAACAACGGATGTCTCAAAAGCCAACGCCACATAGGGAAGTAATTTGAAAACACATCAAAATATAACTTTATGAGCGTTGCAAAGGCGAAAAGACAGCGTAGAAGGCAGAAATGCTTTTACGCTGTCTTTCTCTATGCCGAAAATAAAATCGCACATTCGTCCTCTTGATAATTTCCTGCTACAATGTAAGCACAAAGGAGGCTTGGCATATGTGAGAAAAGAAATATTATTTAGCGATTGATAATCACGAGTACAGCATTGTAATCAACAGTTTGAACGGCTTGCGAAACAAACTGATCGCTGCCGGAAAATACACGGATGCAGTTGGCAAATTCATTGTCAAATTCGTTAAAGCGCCAATTAAGAAATTCAAAATCAAAAGGACGGAGGATTCAGTTTATGGAAAAAACAATATTTGAACAGATGGGTGGTAATTATACACTGCAAGGAGATTACTACTTGCCTAACCTTTCGCTACCAGCCGAAGAAAACAAGTCTATCGGCATTTGGGGGCAGCGGCATTTACGGTATTTGAAAGAATACCGTAGGATTACATACACTAATCTTCTCACAAGCGGCAAGCTGAACAGTTACCTGCAGATGTTGATCAGCAGGCGGAAGATATGTTTTCCCATTTCATAAAACAGATGACAAAGCGTGAGGGTTTAAGCAAACGGCTCAAAGTGGAAAACCAAATGGAATGGGTTGGTCGGATGAATAATATCCGAAATAGGGCGGTTGAGATTATAAACACCAATTTGATTTTCAATTAAGAAAGGACAGAGACAGGTCTTCACTGTCGCTGTCCTGCGTTATCGAGTTCCAGATTCGTATCTTATTTGTCTTTGCAAATTACTTCTTCATAAACATTAGTTTTTAATAGTCTGATAGAAAATTATCACCATTTCTTCTACTGATTCCTTGAAGCCACGCTTAATCCATTCGTCCAGCAGGCCGAATAGTCCATATGAATAAAAGCGTGCTTGATAGCACTCCTTTGCGTTTGCGCCGTACTGCGGCATCATTACTTGATAGAAAGCGTCATAAATCGCAGACTGCATATTCGAAGCATACACAACCTGTAGAATATGCTTAATCTCATAATTAAATTGAAAAAAGTTCTTGGCATTAGCAAGATCAAATCTGTTGCGAACAGCGATAGCGTGTTCATCTGCCCACCGATTCCATACCTGTACGAACTTAAAAGTAAGCGCTTCGTTTTTGCTTGTATAATTACGAAACCAAGTGGCACGGCCTACTCCTGCTGTATCCGCTATTTCTTTTATGGATATTTTTTCAAAATCCTTTTCACGCATTAATCGGATCAGAGCATCCGATAAACACTCTTTTAAGAATTCTGTTGTTTTATTTCCTCTTGCCATATTGTCCCCCTAACAAAAAAATGATACTTTTACTGCCAGTTAGCCTCAAATAGGAGGCAACCTATTGAAAAATCACTGGGAATCTGTATAATAACACCGGATACTATCGTATCATTTGCAGTCTGTCGTATCCTTATGGCTTTATTATATCGAGTGGTTTAATGCAAGTCAAGAAGCGACAAGAAAACGCATAAGGAGAGTCGAGATCAAAAAATGAGTATTACAACCGTACTGCTTGATTTAGACGGAACACTGCTCCCGATGGATCAGGAGGAATTTACAAGGGGATATTTTGAACTTCTTGCAGAAAAAATGTCTGCCTGTGGATATGAAAAAAAGAAGCTTGTAGACGCGGTATGGAATGGGACTGCCGCTATGGTAAAGAATGCCGGAGACGCAAGCAATGAAGAATCCTTCTGGCGAAAGTTTGCGGAGATATACGGTGATGAAGCGTTCCCAGATAAAGCGCTTTTTAATGAGTTTTATGAGAATGAGTTTCAGGGTGCAAGAGGCTTTTGCGGTTTTGATCCCAAAGCAGCAGAAACAGTAAGAAAAATAAAACAGATGGGGCTGAGAGCAGTTCTTGCAACAAACCCTATCTTTCCACAAAGTGCTGTTGAAAGCCGTATCCAATGGGCAGGGTTTGATGTTTCAGATTTTGAATATATCACTACTTATGAAAACTCACGGTACTGTAAACCTAACCCGGAATACTACAATGAAATCCTGTGCAAGATGAATTTACAGCCGAAAGAATGTCTTATGGTAGGCAATGATGTGACCGAGGATATGACAGCACGGACGGTAGGAATGAATGTATTTCTTCTGACCGATTGCCTGATGAACAAAGAACATGAGGACATCAACCAATATCCAAGGGGCAGCTTCGAGCAGTTATTAAATTACATCGAAAACCTTAAATAGAAGGAGATATAAACATGAATGAACAAACAGATATGCACAAGCCCGATGCAGACAAAAAACCAATAAGGAAAGGCAAGAAAAAGAAATTGATCTGCATTT
>NZ_CEWDFQ010000055.1:0-12503 GCF_982438285.1 Acetatifactor sp.
GTATATAACAGATTGTCCGGTAAAACAATAAAAGAAATAAAAAACATAAAAATTTTCGAATTCCATGTATAAAACTTTTTTCCCGTGTCATACTACTACTATCATTGGACCCCCTCCTTTGATCTTACCAAAGATAAAAATAATACTTAATCCTCCCCTTATAAAGGTTCCCGGACTTATGAGAGTATGCCAAAGGGCATATGGGTATAGGCCCGGGGACTTTGCTTGCAACATTTTCCGCAAAATGATATGATAATCCCATCAAACAGGAAGGGATCTGTCAGATATGAATGAGGATTTCAAAAGTAAAAATGGAAATTCCGGAGAAAATTCCGAAAAAAAGAAAAAGGTCACCCCAAAACAGATCGCAGCCATGGCAGGCGTTGCGCTTCTGGTGCTTCTGTATGTGGTGACATTATTTGCAGCCATTTTCGGCAGCAAGGCTGCAGACAGCCTGTTTCAGCTTTGTCTGTTTGCAACCATAGCGCTGCCGCTGGTGCTCTGGATTTACATATGGATTTTCGGCAGACTCACAAACCGCTCTACCATCGCAGACTTAAACCCTGGCAGCACACCAAGGCAGAAGGAAGCGGCCCCGGAGGGCGGAAAATCCAAAGAGGAGCCAGGGCGCTGACATATCATGATGTTGGGATTAAAAGAGTTTTCGGTCACAAAGCGTCAGAATGGGGAGACCTTTTGACCCCAACGTCATGTCATAAGGCTAGCGAACCCCCAGCTCTTCCAGCTCCCTGCAGGCCTGTTCCTTTGACTTAAAATGGATGCCGCAAATGCCAAGGGCTCTGGCCGCTTCCACATTTTTCAGGGTATCGTCCAAAAACACTGTCTCTTCCGGCTGTAAAGAATACCGGTCCATGAGCAGCCTGTAAATCTCAGGGTAAGGCTTTACAAGTCTTTCCCTGTAGGAGAGGATGCCGCCGTCCATGTAGGGCAGAAACACCAGCGCATCGGCGCATTCCACATAAGCCTTATAGGAGAAGTTGGAAAGATACAGCACACGATACCCCTTTCCCTTAAGCTCCTCTATCCAGGGAATGGCGTAATCCCGCAAAGTTACCATGCCGTTCACCTGTTGAAAGGCCGCCCGCAGCTCCTTCTCAATCTCCGGATCATTCTTGATAAACTCCTGCAGAAGCCTCTCCTCGTCCCAATCCCCTCTGTCAAATTCCTCCCAGAAGGGACTCATGATGGAAGCCCTTGCGATTCTGTCCACCATATCGTCGTCAAAGCCCTTGTCCTGTAAAAATTCCCTCCAGCGAAAGTCAGTCAGCACATTGCCGATATCAAATACAATATTACGAATCATTTTCCTTATACTCCATCAATTCAAATAATTTTTCCGCAGCAGCAGATAAAGGCCCCCTGGTGCTTCTCACCGCACAGAAGCTCCTCTTTGGTATAATTTTATTAAACCGAAGCTCAAACAAAAGTCCCGACTGTATATACTCCCTGGCAAAATCCCGGACCACACAGCCCACTCCCAGATTGCGCAGTACAAACTGCACGATCATATCGCTTGTGGCCAGCTCAAATTCCGGCTGTACCACAATACCGTTATGCAAGAGGAATTCGTCCATATAGCTTCTGGTGCTTGTATTTTTTTCCAAAAAAATAAGAGGAAGCTTCTCCAGCTCCTGTAAATCCAGCATTTTATTTTTGTAAGAGATAAACCTTCGTCCCCCCACAAAAATATCCTCAATTTCACGGACGGGAACAGCCTTTAAGCCCGCCGCCTCTAAAAAAGGGGTGCTGACCACCCCCATATCGATTCTCCCCTCCTCCAGAAAGCGCAGTGTCTCTGGAGTGGGCGCGTTGGTGACGGCTATTTTTATCCCCGGATACTTCTCATGAAACCGCTCCAGAAAGGGAAGCAGATAATACCGAAGCGTCATATCGCTGGCTCCAATGTGGATTTCTCCCATGTCGAAATTCCGCATCTGCCTTACCTTCCCCACTCCCTGCTCTATCTGCTCATATCCCTTTTCCACATACTCAAAAAGGATCTGTCCCTCTTTCGTGAGACGCACCCCTTTTGCCGCCCGGTGGAAAAGCTGTACCTCCAGCTGACGCTCCAGCTGCTTTATGGACTGGCTCACCGCCGGCTGGGAAATAGAAAGCTCTGCAGCCGCCCTGGTCACACTTCCCAGCCGCGCCACATAATAAAATACCTTGTAGTACTCCAGGTTTCCCGTCATACCGCCTTCTCCAATCCATCAGCTATTTCAGAGGGCTTTTGCGGTAAATAATATCCTCTCTGCCGGGCCCATTGCTGACCATAGTGATGGGGTAGCCGATCCGTTCTTCGATAAACTCCACATACCTTCTGCAGTTTTCCGGCAGTTCTTCGTAATTTCTGATTCCTCTGATATCACATTTCCAGCCTGGCAGCTTTTGAAGCACAGGCTTTGCCTTATTCAGCTTTGCAGTCACAGGGAAGTCCGTGGTCACCTGTCCGTCGATTTCATAGCCCACGCACACAGGAATCTCATCCAGATACCCCAGCACATCCAGTACCGTAAAGGCCACATCCGTGGTCCCCTGCAGGCGGCACCCGTATTTAGAAGCCACACAGTCAAACCAGCCCATACGCCTGGGACGTCCTGTAGTGGCGCCGAATTCTCCGCCGTCACCGCCCCTGCGGCGCAGCTCATCCGCCTCGTCCCCGAAGATTTCAGATACAAATGCACCTGCTCCCACTGCAGAGGAATAAGCCTTGCATACCGTGACAATCTCCTTGATCTCATAAGGAGGCAGTCCGGCTCCAATAGCGCCGTAGGCCGCCAGCGTAGAGGAAGAGGTAACCATAGGATAAATACCGTGATCCGGGTCCTTTAAGGTTCCCAGCTGTCCCTCCAGCAGAATGGTCTTTCCCTCCTTTAAGGCCTTGTCCAAAAAGGCAGACACGTCGCACACATAGGGAGCGACCATTTCCCTGTATTTCCCAAGCTCTTCCAAAAGCTCCTTTGGATCAATGAGAGGCTTATGATAAAGATGCTCCAAAATCACATTTTTCATCTCACACACGCGCTCCACCTTTTCCTTTAAGAGAGCCTCGTCAAAAAGCTCGCTGACCTGGAAGCCGATCTTTGCGTATTTATCCGAATAGAAAGGTGCAATGCCTGACTTGGTGGAGCCAAAGGACTTTCCGCCCAGCCTCTCCTCCTCATACTGATCGAAAAGAATATGATAGGGCATCACAATCTGCGCTCTGTCGGACACCAATATCTTAGGCATGGGCACATTCCTGTCCGTAATAGACTTGATCTCCTGAAACAAAAGAGGAATATTTAACGCCACGCCGTTTCCGATCACGCTGGTGGTGTGACTGTAAAATACCCCCGAGGGAAGAGTGTGCAGCGCAAATTTTCCATAATTGTTCACGATGGTATGTCCCGCATTTGCGCCGCCTTGAAAGCGCACAATGATATCTGCGTTTTTCGCCATCATATCCGTAATCTTTCCCTTTCCCTCATCGCCCCAGTTTGCTCCTACTACTGCCTTTACCATTTTGGCCTCCATTCCTCACCGCAAAGCATTGTATCTCCGGTAATCATTTCTATTTATAGTCCGTGTTCTATTTCACAAACCTTACCAAGTATACACTATTTCAGATCATAAATAAAATCAATATTTATTATGTTTATTATAAGCTCAAATTATTTTACTCCCTTCCATCCCAGCAGTAGGTGCAGAGCTTTTCTCTGTCAATCCCCACGGATTTGATCATATCATCCAGCCTGTGGAAACGAAGCGAGGTAAAATTAAGCTGTCTGCAGATGCGCTGTACCATCTCGTTGTACTCCGGCGTATCCGGATCCACATAATTTTTTAAGTCAATCTTTTTGCCCTCGTCCTCCATCTCCTTGAGCACTCGTCTGGTAATCAAGTCCATCTCCGAGGAGGAACGGGAAAAATTCAGATATTTACATCCATACAAAAGAGGCGGACAGGCGGGACGTATATGAACCTCCCTGGCTCCGCTCTGATAGAGAAATTCCGTGGTCTCTCTCAGCTGGGTTCCGCGCACGATGGAATCATCAATGAGAAGCAGGCTTTTTCCCTGAATCAGATCGTGTACCGGTATCAGCTTCATTTTGGCGATCAGGTTTCTCTGGGTCTGTATGGTCGGCATAAAGGACCTGGGCCAGGTGGGCGTGTACTTGATAAAGGGTCTGGAAAAAGGAATGCCGGAGCGGTTGGCGTAGCCGATGGCATGGGCTGTTCCGGAATCCGGCACCCCCGCCACAATATCCGGTTTCACATCGTCTCTCTCAGCCAGAAGCGCCCCACAGTGATAGCGCATTTTTTCCACGCTGATTCCCTCATAGGAAGAGGATGGATAGCCATAGTATACCCACAAAAAGGTACAGATTTTCATTTCCTTTCCGGGATTTACCAGGGTACGCACTCCCTCAGGCGTAACCACTACAATCTCTCCCGGCCCCAGTTCTCTCTCCTCCACATACCCCAGATTCAGATAGGCGAAGCTTTCGAAGGATACGCAATAAGCGCCCTCCTTTTTCCCTACTGCCACCGGCGTTCTGCCAAGCCTGTCCCTGGCCGCATAAATTCCCTTGGGGGTCATAATCAGAATCGTCATGGAGCCGTCTATGATCTCCTGGGCATATTGGATGCCCTCCACAAGGTTGTCCTTCTGATTGACAATAGCGGCCACCAGCTCCGTTGCGTTGATATCCCCGCCGCTCATCTCCAGAAAATGGGAATGTCCCCTTGCAAAAAGCTCCTTCAAAATAGCGTCAGTGTTGTTGATTTTCCCCACAGTGGAAATGGCGTAGGTTCCATGATGGGAGCGTACCATCAAGGGCTGGGGCTCGTAGTCCGAAATACAGCCAATGCCCAGATTTCCGCTCATTTCATTTACATCCTTATCAAACTTCGTCCGAAAGGGGGCATTTTCAATATTGTGGATTGCCCTGTTATAACCAGATTCCCTGCTGTACACTGCCATTCCCGCCCGTCTGGTCCCCAGATGGGAATGATAATCCGTTCCGAAAAACAAATCAAATACACAGTCTTCCTTTGCTGCGACTCCAAAAAAACCACCCATGTCTGCTCTCCCTTAAAATTGCGTTATTTTACACATTAATCTGGGCCTTGACTCCCAGAAGCTCCTTGTTGGCCTCAAGAACAGGGTAAATCACATCCCGCAGGAAGGCCTCTACCTGCTCCTTGGAACGGCCCGTATACTTTTTCGGTTCCATGGTTTTCTCAAGCTCCTCCAGGGTCAGTGGGAAGGCCGGATCTGCAGCAATCAGCTCCAGAAGATTGTTTTCCTTTCCCTCCTCCTTCACTCTGCGGCCCGCCTCCATGGAAAGCTCTCTGATCCGTTCATGCAGCTCCTGGCGGTTGCCTCCCATCTTAACGGCATCCATCATAATATTCTCCGTGGCCATAAAAGGAAGCTCGCTCATAAGATGCTTTTCAATCACCTTGGGATACACCACCAGTCCGTCCACCACATTCAGACACAAATCCAAAATCCCGTCCACCGCCAGAAAGCCTTCCGGAATGGAAAGACGCTTGTTCGCCGAGTCATCCAGGGTCCGTTCAAACCACTGGCTGGCTGAGGTGATGGCCGGATTCAGGGCGTCGACTATTACATATCTGGACAGAGACGCAATGCGCTCGCTGCGCATGGGATTACGCTTGTAGGCCATAGCCGAGGAACCGATCTGGTTCTTTTCAAAGGGCTCTTCCACCTCTTTCAAGTGCTGCAGCAGACGGATGTCATTGCTCATCTTATGGGCGGATGCGGCAATGCCTGCCAGCACATTGGCAACCCGGGTATCCACCTTTCTGGAATAGGTCTGTCCCGACACAGGGTAGCACTCTTTGAATCCCATTTTCTGTGCAATCATGGGATCGATCTTGTCTATGGTTTCCTGGTCTCCGTTAAAAAGCTCCAAAAAAGAGGCCTGGGTACCCGTAGTGCCTTTAGAGCCCAAAAGCTTCATACTCCCCAGCACATGTTCCAGATCCTCTAAGTCCAGATAAAATTCCTGCAGCCACAGAGTCGCCCTCTTCCCCACAGTGGTGGGCTGGGCGGGCTGGAAGTGGGTGAACGCCAGCGTAGGCAGCTCTTTGTACTGATCTGCAAAATCGGCGAGCTCTTTCATCACATTGATCAGCTTTTTGCGCACCAGTTTAAGCGCCTGCGTCATTACAATAATATCCGTATTATCCCCCACATAGCAGGAGGTAGCCCCCAGATGAATAATGCCCGCTGCCTTGGGACACTGCTGTCCATAGGCATACACATGGCTCATCACATCATGGCGCACTTCCTTTTCCCTTGCCTTTGCCACATCGTAATTGATATCCTCCGCATGGGCCTTCAGCTCCGCGATCTGCTCATCTGTGATAACAGGAACGCCGTTCTGGGAAAGTCCCAGCTCCTTTTCGGTTTCCGCCAGTGCAATCCACAGCTTTCTCCAGGTGCGGAATTTCATATCGGGAGAAAAAATATACTGCATCTCCCTGCTGGCATAACGTTCCGACAACGGACTTTGGTATCTGTCTGTACTCATTGCTTTTTCCTCTTTCTTTCCTTTTTGCTTCCGGGGAAAATTCAGGCCTCAAAATCTCCTCTGATATCCTCTGCGGGCGGCTCCATGGGATATTTTCCGGTAAAGCAGCCCTTGCAGATGCCAAGACCGCCCACCATTTCCTCAAGCCGCTCCAGCCGCAGATAAGCCAGGGAATCTGCTCCTATGATCTGATTGATCTCATCAACGGAACGGTTCCAGGCAATCAGCTGATTTCTTGCGGGAACATCGGTTCCGAAATAGCAGGGCCATAAAAAGGGAGGGGAGCTCACACGCATATGGACTTCCTTAGCTCCGGCTTCCTTCAGCATACGGACAATGCGGTCCGAGGTGGTTCCACGCACAATGGAATCGTCGATCATGATGATCCGCTTTCCCTCCACCGCCTCTCTGATGGGATTCAGCTTTACGCAGACGCTGCTCTCCCGGCTTTTCTGCTTTGGCTTGATAAAGGTTCGGCCCACATAGGCGTTTTTCACAAAAGCCGTTCCATAGGGTATCCCGGACTGCAGGGAATAGCCTAACGCCGCACAATTTCCGGATTCCGGCACACCCACCACCAGGTCTGCCTCCACAGGAGAATCCATTGCCAGAAACTTCCCCGCCATAATTCTGGCATGATAAACACCCGCGCCGTCGATCACGCTGTCGGGTCTTGCAAAATAAATATACTCAAATACACATCTTGCAGTATCCTTTTCCGGAAGCGCCCGGCTCATATCCGATTCAATCCCCTTTTCCGGCGAGATGGTGACAACCTCCCCAGGACGCACATCCCTCAGAAACTCTGCCCCCACAGTTTCCAGGGCACAGCTCTCACTGGCCAGAATATACGCATTGCCCCGCTTTCCAATGCACAAGGGCTTAAAGCCAAAGGGATCTCTTGCGCCGATCAGCTTTCTGGGAGACATGATCACCAGAGAATAAGCTCCCTTAAGCTTGTCCATGGCCAGTCCCACCGCCTCCTCCACGGACCTTGATTTAAGCCGCATTCTGGCGATATAGTAGGCAATGACCTCCGAATCTATGGTGGTCTGGAAAATAGCGCCTGTGTATTCCAGCTCTCTGCGAAGCTCGGGCGCATTGATCAGATTGCCGTTATGGGCAAGCCCCAGGGCCCCCTTCACATAATTTAACACCAAAGGCTGGGCATTTTCTCTGGTGGAGCTGCCCGCAGTAGAATACCGCACATGCCCCACGCCGATATCTCCTTTCAGCCGTTCTAAGCACTCCGGCGTAAAGGCCTCATTCACAAGCCCCATATCCTTACTGCTTAAAATTCTTCCTTTGGGTCCTGCGGTATCGCTCACTGCAATGCCGCAGCTCTCCTGTCCTCTGTGCTGCAGAGCCAGAAGGCCGTAATAAATGGTGGAGGCCACATTGTCTCCGTCAAAATCATAAACGCCGAATACGCCGCATTCCTCCCGCAGCTTATCGTCACTGTCCATCTGTACAAAAATCTGATCTGTCACCCTATTCCATACCTTTCCTGGAGCCCGGGCCCGCATCCCGTCTAACCACATCAGGGGACAAACGACAAAGGGCGTACGAGTCCCCGGGACTTCGGACGCCTTTGTCCACAAAATCTTTTTATTTTCTATGCAAGTCCGAGGCGCTTAAACACCTCATTGTACGCTTCCTCTACATTTCCCAGATCACGGCGGAAGCGGTCCTTATCCAGCTTTTCATTGGTATGCACATCCCACAGTCTGCAGGTATCCGGGGAGGTTTCATCCGCCAGAATGATCTGTCCATGGTAACGTCCAAATTCAATCTTAAAGTCGATCAGCTTAATATCCGCCTGCAGGAAATATGCCTTCAATACTTCGTTTACCTTAAAGGCGTATTTCTTGATGGTATCCATCTCCTCCCAGGTAGCAAGGTTCAGGGCTCTTGCAAAATAGGAGTTGATCAGGGGGTCTCCCAGCTCATCGTTTTTATAGGAAAACTCTATGGTGGGCTCGGTAAACTCCGTACCCTCCGCAACGCCCAGCCGCTTGGAAAAGCTGCCTGCGGCCACATTTCGGATAATCACCTCCAGCGGAACAATTTCAACGCGCTTTACTGCAGTTTCCCTGTCGCTTAATTCTTCGATAAAGTGTGTGGGGACACCTTCCTTTTCCAGAAGCTTAAACACATGATTGGTCATCTTATTGTTGACAACGCCCTTGCCTACAATGGTGCCCTTCTTCTCGCCGTTAAAGGCCGTTGCATCATCCTTATAGTCCACAATCAGCACATCCGGGTCATCCGTCAAAAATACTTTCTTTGCCTTACCTTCATAAAGCTGTTCCAATTTTTTCATTCCTGTCCTCCATTCTGCCGCCATGCAGCATACACACTTTAGTTTACATTGAAAAATGCTCACACAAGGTATATTATAGCTTACGCTTTTCCAGAAATCAATACAGGATTCCCGCAAATTCCCCAAGATAGGCCAAATCAGGCTCATGCTGCCGGCCTTGGCTTCACCCGCTGTACTGATCCGCCATGGCCATGATCTCCTCCGCATATGCGGGATACTGTCTGGCAATCTCCATAATTTCTTCCCTGGCCGTCCGGGCCACTCCATCGTTGTAATCCATCTGCTTTCTCAGGGACTGTCTGCGCAGAATGAGCTCATGCCTGATTTCCACCATCTCCCTTTTGTCCAAAAGAGCGCTGGTCTGATGAATCCACCTCTGCGGGTCCTTAATACGATAGTTGGAAAGCCTGTTTATCAGCTGCTTCTGGTAGTACTCCGTTTTTGCCTCCGCCTCCGCATACTGCTTGCGTTCCTCCTTCTCCTGCTGGTAGGCCGCCCACCGCCTTTCCAGCTTCGCCCCGCTGTCCGTATTATATTTCATATACAGATAGTCCAGCAGATTTGTGTTGTTCACATAGCGGATTTTCACTTTGTTCTGCAGCTGTATCAGCTTGTTTATGGTGACCTCCACCCGGTGCTTTTCCCGCTCTGCATCGATAAATTTTATGCACAGTACAATAATGGCCGCCGCCGCTGCGCCCACCGCCAGAAAATATCCCAAATAGGTATTCATCTCAAAGACAAACTGCAGCACAAGAAGCATCAGGATGCAGATTACCAGGGCCGTCAGAAAAATCACCGCCATCCCCTTAAGGTTGGTCATAATAGTGTCAAGCTCCGCTCTTCTGAATTCGTAGGCGTGATGCTCTCTGTCCAGTCTCTGCAGATCCTTTTTGATCAGCTCCCCGTAGCTTTCCCCTTCCTTGATTTTCCGAATGCCCTCTTCCACCTCCTGCTCCTGCTTTCTCATCTGGTAATATTCCAGATCCTCCATACGGTCCTTTTTTTCGTGGTAGGTTTCCCGTTCTTTCTCAAGGGCCTGCAGCCTGCGCGCAATCTTGTCTGTCTCTTCCCGCTCTTTCTCCGGAAGGGCCTCAATCTCTTCCATGTCTGTGAGATAGGAGGTGACAAGGGCATACTCGCCCGTCAGCAGATTCATTTCCCTGGAAGCCTCCGCGATCTGCTCCAGACATCCCGTGATATATCTGCCGCGCTCCTCCTTACTGTGGAAATCCACATCGTCTCTCACATAAACGATCTCGTCCCAGTCCTCTTTTTTCTCTTCCTTCTTTTTTCTCTTCCCGAATATCCTCTGCCAAAATCCCATGTTAATCTCCATTCCAAAGCGGCGCAAATCGTTGTGTCATCCTCATCCGGCGCTTATACGGTAGCTGCTTTTGAGCGCCTGCGCGATCTGCTCGTTATCCTCACAATACTTCTGCATTTCCCCGTCCCCTCTAAAGCCCTTTCTCTCCTGGAGACGCAGGAATTCCGGCTGGAGACGCCAATTTTTCTTAAGCTCCTCCATCTTCTGCTCCAGCTTTAACGCCGCCTCATATCCCTGGGGATTTTCTGCCGCAAAGGCAATATACGCTTCCTCGGCAAGCTCCATACGCTTTGCTGCCAGATAATCCTCATACAGCCTGTTGTCTTTCTCTATCCCATACGCCTCAAGAAAACACTCCGCCGCCTGTGCGTACAGCATCAGGCCTGCAAACGCCACTCCTTTGTTGTGAAGTATGCCGGAGCGCACCTTTCCCGCAGGAAGCTCGCCGCCTTCCTTAAGCATTTCCTGCCACTGGCTTAAAAGCTCCTCATATCCCCGAATTGCCGCACCATATTTTTTCTTTTTCACCAGATAGTCGATCTGGCTTTTCCGCTTCTCAATGCCGCTTAAGCCCGCACCCTTTTTCAGGGTCTGCTCCACTTCCCCTGTGACGGTTCCATCGTACAATCCCGTAAATTCCAGAATCATAGTCACAAAAGAGCTCAAAGAACCCTTTTTATGTACCATGGGATACAGCTCCCTTGCAAGGTCCGCAAGACCGCAGTCCTTGTCAATCCAGTTTACCAGATCGTCATTCATCAAAGAGGCGTCGATCAAAAAGGCATTCTCTCTGATACAGTAGCACAGCTCCTCAATACAGTGCACGGAAAGCTCCAGTCCCGGCACACAATAGGGCACAGCCGCATATTCTCCTACACAAATACTGATACGCACCAAAAAACCTCCTGTCAGTAGATGGTAATTGCTTCCTTCCAGATGCGGTGTGTAGCCGGCCTGAAATCCCCCAGCCCCAAATCCTCTATCTCCACCGTCATCTGGTTCTCCTTTGTCATGGAAAAGCAGGCCTTAAGCCGGGTAAGACCCTTTGGCAGATCCTCTAAAATCATCTGCGCCAGCTTGCTGCCCTTTCCCATAAGTGGCGTAATTATAATTTCTATGCTGTTTCCATCCTGCAGATAAAATTCCAGTGTCTTTTCTGTCTCAAACCAGTTTCCCCCCGCATCCAAAAGGGCAAGATAGGATTCCTGTCCCTGTCGCATAAGCTTCATGCCCACATTGGCCCGCAGCTTGTCCTTCCCTAAGAAAACATGGGTTTTTTCCTCCCCGTTTTCTCTGTACCTGGCAAGCAGGCCAAAACAGGCTCCCTTACTGTAAAGATTATTTCCCTGAAACACTCTCCGTCCCCTGCACAAAAAGCGCAGAGATTCCTGCATCCATTGCTCTGAAAAATTTTCCCCGATCAGAAAAGAGGAATTTACATTCCGGGTTCCCACGGCTTTCTGCACAATTTCCAGAAAATCCTGGTCCATCCGCTCCATCCTCATCTTTCGCAGCTCCTCCCCTGATCCCAGGGATTCCCAGGAAGGAAAGGGATAAGTCTCTTCCTCAATAAACACCGCCGTGGGCGTCGTGTTCCTGTTTGGCTCAAGACGATACAATAAAATCCGGCTCTCTCTGTAATCGCACAAAATGGAGCAGTCCTCCCAAAGCTCCTTTGGCTGGCCAAGCATATAATGATAATAGCTCTCCTCATGGCTTTCAAAGGACACTCTCGGGGTCTTGCGTAAAATGCCCGAAACTGCCTGCCTGAAAGCCTCAAGGGTTCTCCCCTCCAGGCGTTCACAGGTGACCGCCAGCTCGTAAATTTTGTCCAGGGATGCGATCTGTGACAAGAGGCCAAGGCTGCGCTTCATAAAAAGCGCCAGCAGCGCCTCCGGCTGATAGCTTTCGCCCTCAATCTGCACCGGTTCCCCGTCAACGGCCATGGAAAGAAGATTTTCTACCAAAATGCCTCCCTGCTCCTCCGCATGCCTGAGAGCCTCCTTGCCGTAAAACCACTGATTCACCCCAGGCTTTTTACACAGCACCGCCGGAATACAGTAATTTTGTTCTCCTGCCACACTGGAAAGGGTTTCGATCTCTCCGCTGTCCGAAAAGGCATAGCTGATCTGCGCATAGTCGTTTCCCATGTCATAGCCCACCAGCAGTCTCCCATGATTCAACAAACCAAGCATATTCACCCTCCCTTTAAATCAGCGAAAAGAGTCCGCTGTTATAATATTCTCTGCTGTAGTATTCCTCCAAAAGCCCATCCAGCGTATCATAC
>NZ_CEWDFQ010000056.1:0-12389 GCF_982438285.1 Acetatifactor sp.
TAGAGCAGCTTCAGGACTTCCTATGGGGGTGGAGATTGGAAATGAAAAGAGAAAGGAAGTAGGGAAAATGAGCGAAGTTTTAAATGTGGAAGAAATTTTTGCCAGCAAAGTGTTTACACTGGGGAAAATGAGGGAGAGACTTCCCAAGAGTGTGTACAAAGAGGTAAAAAAGGTCATGGAGCATGGCGGCGAGTTATCCCTGGAGGACGCCGATGTAGTGGCTAAGGCCATGAAGGACTGGGCTGTTGAAAACGGAGCTACCCATTATACCCACTGGTTTCAGCCGTTAACCGGCATTACGGCGGAGAAGCATGACGCATTTGTGTCTCATCCCGATGAGGACGGCAAAATGATTATGGAATTTTCCGGCAAGGAGCTGATCAAGGGTGAGCCGGACGCATCCTCCTTTCCCTCCGGCGGACTGCGCGCTACCTTCGAGGCGAGAGGCTATACAGCATGGGATATTACTTCTCCTGCATTTCTGAAGGAAGACGCCACCGGCGTGATTCTTTGTATTCCCACTGCATTTTGCTCCTATAAGGGAGAGGCTCTGGATAAAAAGACCCCCCTGCTGCGTTCCATGGAGGCCATCAGCCAGCAGGCGGTGCGTATTGTAAGGCTTTTTGGCAATGATCAGGCCACCAAGGTGACGGCCAGCGTAGGACCTGAGCAGGAGTATTTTCTGGTGGACAGAGAGAAATATCTGCAGAGAGAGGACCTGATTTTTGCAGGCCGCACGCTTTTTGGAGCTCCGGCGCCAAAGGGACAGGAGCTGGAGGATCATTATTTCGGCACCATTCGTGAGAGAATCGGTTCCTTTATGAAGGATTTAAACATAGAGCTGTGGAAGCTGGGCGTTACCGCCAAGACCCAGCACAATGAAGTGGCGCCTGCCCAGCATGAGCTTGCTCCCATTTATGAAACGGCAAACATTGCGGTGGATCACAATCAGCTGGTAATGGAGACGATGAAAAAAGTAGCGTGCCGCCATGGTATGTACTGTCTGCTCAATGAAAAGCCTTTTGCAGGAGTGAACGGCTCAGGAAAACATAACAACTGGTCTCTGGGAACGGACAATGGGGTAAACCTCCTTGATCCCGGTGATACGCCCAACGAAAATATTCAGTTTCTGCTGGTGCTGGCGTGTATCCTGAAGGCTGTGGATACCCACGCAGATCTGCTTCGCCAGAGCGCGTCGGATGTGGGAAATGACCACAGACTGGGCGCAAATGAGGCGCCCCCTGCGATCATTTCCGTATTCCTGGGAGAACAGCTTGAGGATGTGGTGAAGCAGCTGGTTGAGACAGGAGAGGCCGCTCACTTGATTGAAGGCGGCAAGCTTGCAACCGGTGTATCCACCCTTCCCGACCTGGATAAGGACGCCACGGACAGAAACAGGACTTCACCTTTTGCCTTCACCGGAAACAAGTTCGAATTCCGTATGGTGGGAAGCTCGGATTCCATCGCAAGTCCAAACACTACGCTGAACGCTATTGTTGCAGAAGCCTTCTGCGAGGCTGCGGACATTCTGGAGCCTGCCAAGGAGGCTGGAAATTTTGAGGCAGCGGTGCATGACTTGATTAAGGAATATCTGACCAAGCATCAGAGAATCATTTTCAACGGCAACGGCTATTCGGAGGAATGGGTGCAGGAAGCAGAGAGAAGAGGACTCCCCAACATCAAGTCCATGGTGGAGGCCGTGGAGACGCTCACCACAGAGAAGTCCATCAGGCTGTTTGAAAAATTCGGCATTTTCACCAAGGCGGAGCTGGAGTCCCGCAAGGAGGTGCTCTATGAGACCTATTCCAAGACCATAAACATAGAGGCACTGACCATGATCGATATGGCAAAGAAGCAGATTCTTCCTGCGGTGATCGGTTATACCAAATCTCTTGCGGATACTGTGATCGCTGTAAAGGAGGCGGGAGCGGATGCGTCTGTTCAGGCACAGCTGCTAAACGAGGTATCAGTGAAGCTGGCAGAGGCTAAGGCGGCTTTGCAGGAGCTGGAGAATAAAGTGACGGAGGCAGGCAGCATTGAGAGCCAGAAGGAGCTTGCGTTCTTCTTTAAGGATCAGGTGAGGGCAGCCATGGATGCCCTGAGAGCGCCTGTAGATGCGCTGGAAATGCTGGTGGATAAAAAGGTTTGGCCCATGCCTACCTATGGAGATTTGATTTTTGAGGTTTAATATTATGGAAAGCGTCCTGCAGGCTCCTTTCAGACTGCAGGACGCTTTCAGCCTGCGCCATTCGCAAAGCCGCGCCAAGGCGCTTTTTCGCTGCGGTGCAGCTGCCTTTGCTCATTATCGGGCGCTCTGCTCATAAGCTGCACAGCAAGCAACTTCATGCAAGCATGATCTGCTTGTCATACAGCTTATGGCTGAAATTAAAAAAATTCAAATTGGGTATTGCAAAACCAAAACACTTCGTGTATAATACATCAAGTAGCGCAAAATAGGGCTATCGCCAAACGGTAAGGCAACGGACTCTGACTCCGTCATTTCAAGGTTCGAATCCTTGTAGCCCTGTTCAAAAACCTCAGCAGAGAAACTTGCTGAGGTTTTTCGTTTCTGGCAGTATTTTAACTATAATTGTCTTGCGCTTGGGAGTGTGTTCTGGTAAAGTGAATTTGACAGAATGCGAAGGGAGAAATGAGTTTATGGAAGATACAATCAAGCAGGCCAAGGGAAGCTTTTCAAAGCTTGGAGGATTTTTTATGCTGGGCACACTGGTAATTTTTGCGGTGCAGCTTTTGCCGGCTTTTATCCTTCAAATAGTAAAGCCTGAGTGGATGAACAACGGGGACATCGCTCTGCTCGTGACAATTATACCTATGTATGTGCTGGGGATGCCGTTTTTGATCTGGCTTTTAAAGAAGCTTCCGGCGCAGACTCCTCAGCGCCGTACCATGTCGGCCGGGCAGTTTGCGGTGTCATTTCTTATGTGCTATGCTATTATGTTCTGCTGCAACCTGCTGGGGAATATTGTCACTGTGGTGATCGGACTTCTCAAGGGAGGAGCTGTGCAGAATACTATACTGGATGTGGCCACCTCCAGTAATATGGTGATTACCTTTGTGTACATGGTGATCTGTGCGCCTGTTTTTGAGGAATATATTTTCCGCAAGCTGATTATTGACAGCACCATGCGGTACGGACAGGGCGTTGCCATTCTGTTGTCGGGGCTGATGTTCGGCCTGTTTCACGGCAACTTGAATCAATTTGTCTACGCCTTTGGAATTGGTGTGTTCCTTGCCTTTTTGTATGTGCGCACAGGCAGCCTCAAAATCACTATAGCGCTGCATATGATCATAAACTTTTTGGGCGGCATCGTCGGGGTGCTGATATTGCAGCTCATCGATATGCAGGGACTTACGGAGGCGCTTGCAAGCGGGGACACCCAGGTCCTGATGGAGTATTACAGCAGCCATTTGGCAGGATGGGTGGTTTACGGCGTGTATGCGATTTTGATTCTTGCCGCCGTAATCACGGGAGTGGTTTTGCTGATCGTGTTCCGCAAACGGTTTACCTTGCCTGAAAATGAACGGGTGATTCCCAGGGGCAGAGGCTTTTCTACCGTGATTCTCAATCCGGGCATGGCGGTTTACTGTCTGTTCTGGCTTGCCATGATTCTATTGCAGCTGTTTCAGTAAAAAGCAGGAGGCATAAATGTATACTTTTGACAGCAGAGTCCGCTACAGTGAGACGGACAGCGAGGGAAAGCTGACGTTATTTTCCCTCCTAAATTATTTTCAGGATTGTTCCACCTTTCAGTCGGAGGAGCTGGGAATGGGAATATCTTATCTGCGGGAAAGGCATCTGGTATGGGTGCTGTCCTCCTGGCAGATTGTGGTAGACCGGTATCCGGGATTGTGCGAGAAGGTGCAGACGGGAACCTTTCCTTATGCCTTCAAAGGTTTTCTGGGCTATCGTAATTTTACCATGACAGATTCGGAGGGCGCTTACCTGGCCCGTGCCAATTCTCTGTGGACTTTATTATGCACAGATACGGAAAAACCGGCTATGCCGCCTAAGGAAATGATAGAGGCGTATGCCTTGGAGGAAAAGCTTGACATGGACTATGCGCCCCGTAAAATTCAGATTCCGGGGGAGGGCGTTCACAAAGAGCCCATTGTGGTGAAAAAGCACAACCTGGATACCAATCATCATGTGAATAACGGGCAGTATGTGGACATAGCCATGGAATATCTGCCGGAGGATTTTGCGGTGGGCCAGCTTCGGGCAGAATATAAAAAGCAGGCGTTTTTAGACGATATTTTTTATCCCTATGTGGCCGGTGAAGAGAACAAAATAGTGGTGGTTCTGGCAGACGCGGATGACAGACCCTATGTTTGTGTGGAGTTTCAGAGAAAGGAGTCCGTGGGACACAGATGTTGAGACTGGGAGAAAAGCAGCAGCTTGAGATTGTAAAGAAAGTGGATTTTGGCGTTTATCTGGCCGAAGAAGGAATGGGACAGGAGGAGCGCGTGCTTCTGCCTGCAAAGCAGGTTCCGGAAGGCAGCAGTGTGGGAGACGTCCTTGAGGTATTTTTGTACAGGGATTCCCAGGACAGGCTCATTGCCACCACAAGGCAGCCGGCCCTGGTGCTGGGGCAGACGGCAGAGCTTACGGTTGTGCAGACGGGAAGGATAGGCGCCTTTTTGGACTGGGGATTGGAAAAGGACCTGCTGCTCCCCTTCAAAGAACAGAAAAAGAAGGTGAATACCGGGGACAAGGTGCTGGTTTCCCTTTATATTGACAAAAGCAAGCGGCTTTGCGCCACTATGAACGTATACCCCAATCTGCGCACAGACAGCCCGTATCAAAAGGATGACAGAGTAAGGGGACGGGTTTACGAGATCAGCGACAACTTCGGAGCATTTGTGGCGGTGGACAATCAATATTCGGGCCTGATTCCCAAAAGAGAGCTTTACGGCAGAGTAGAGCTGGGCGAGGATGTGGAGGCCCGGGTGGTGAAGGTGCACGAGGATGGCAAGCTGGAGCTGAGCATCCGGGAGAAGGCCTACATTCAAATGGAAAAGGATGCTCAGGAGCTGTTAAGCCTTTTGGAGCAAAAGGGAGGAAGGCTTCCCTTCAATGACAAGAGCTCGCCGGAGATCATCCGGCGGAATACGGGCATGAGCAAAAACGAGTTTAAGCGGGCTGTGGGAAATCTGCTGAAGGCGGGAAAAATAGAGATTGCAGAAAATGCTATTCTTTTGCGTTGACTGTTTTGCCAGCGGGCCGGGCTGAACTGCTTTCTGCATAAAGTCAGACTGGTAAACACAGAAAAGATATGATATACTAAAGGAGCAGAATCGTTTTGCTTTGCGGATTGTCCGCAGACGGCGGGAAAGGGATGGTGATAGTATGGATATTGCAGGTTTATCTACACAGATGGCAGTTACCTCCCTGCAGGCTAAGGTGGGTACGGCGATGCTGGGGAAGGCTATGGATACCAGCGAGGCTTTGGGCGCCGGGCTTGTAGAGATGATTGACGCTGCAGCAATGGAGCGCAGTGTGTATCCTGAGCTGGGAGCCAACATAGATATGAGAATCTGAGCGCTGCCGAAAAGGAATGATTGTGAGGGGCTGGCCGCATGAGATAGATGCGGCTGGCCTTTTTGTGAATTTACATAAAATCCTATTGCTTTTTTGGTGATTTTTTTGTACATTTGTATTATACGTTCAAAATCAATAAGGAGTGGGATTATGATATCAAATCAGATTTTGCAGAACACCATCGACGGACTCAAGGCCATAGCCCGGGTAGATTTTTGCGTTATGGATGTGGACGGAAAAGACGTTGCATCTACCATAGATATGAGCAGCTGCTCCAAGGCTGCGGTGGAATTTGCGGTATCCCCGGCGGATTCCCAGGAGATACAGGGATATCAGTATTTCAAGATTTTTGATGAGCAGCAGCTGGAGTATGTGCTGGTGATAGCAGGCACGGGAGAGGATGTTTATACCATCGGCAAAATGGTGGCGTTTCAGATACAGAATCTTTTGGTGGCTTATAAGGAACGCTTTGATAAGGATAATTTTATCAAGAACCTGCTGCTTGATAATCTGCTCCTTGTGGATATCTACAGCCGTTCTAAGAAGCTGCACATTCAGGCGGATGTTCCCCGCGTGGTCATGATTGTAGAGTCTGCAAACGGCAAAGACAATAATGCTTTGGAGCTTTCCAGGGCTTATTTCGGGGTAAACAGCAGAGATTTTGTCACCGCTGTGGATGAGAATAATGTCATTGTGGTGAAGGAGCTGGCAGAGGGAGACCTTGGCCGGGAGATTGAAAAAGCGGCCAGAGGGCTGGAAAACTGCCTGCAGAAGGAGGGCATAAAGGACATCCGTATCGCCTATGGCACGGTGGTTCATGAAATTAAGGAGGTAAGCCGTTCCTATAAGGAGGCAAAGATGGCTCTGGACGTTGGAAAAATCTTTTTTGATGAGAGGGACATCATTGCCTACAGCGAGCTTGGAATCGGCCGGTTGATTTACCAGCTTCCGATTCCTCTGTGCAAAATGTTTATCAGAGAGATTTTCGGGGGAAAGAGTCCCGATGAATTTGATGAGGAGACACTGACCACCATTCACAAATTTTTTGAAAACAGCCTGAACGTGTCGGAGACCTCCAGACAGCTTTTCATCCACCGCAACACATTGGTGTACCGCCTGGATAAGCTGCAGAAAAGCACCGGCCTGGATCTGCGTGTGTTTGAGGACGCCATTACCTTCAAGATCGCCCTGATGGTAGTAAAATATATGAAATATATGGAAACCTTTGAATACTAATTTCGTTGTATACTGTAAGAAAACATAAGATAGGCGGCATACCAATGGCAAATAAGGAATATTTACGAAGAAAAAGGGAGCAGATGATAGAGGAGAAGGGCATTATTTATTTGGATAATGTGAGCAAATCCTATTCTACGGGCTCCCCGGCGTTAAATGGAATCACCCTGAGCATTGGAAGGGGAGAGTTTGTTTTTGTAGTCGGAGACAGCGGCTCCGGGAAATCAACGCTGATCAGACTTCTGCTGCGGGAGCTTACTGCAACCAGCGGCAGTGTTTATGTTATGGGGAATGATCTGGCAAAGCTTAAGCACAGACAGATACCCAAATTCAGAAGAAATCTGGGCATTGTGTTCCAGGATTTCCGTCTTTTAAACGACAGAAACGTCTATGAGAATGTGGCCTTTGCACAGAGAATCATAGAGACGCCGGTGAATGAGATCAGAAGGAATGTGCCGGCTATACTGGCAACAGTGGGTCTGGCGGGCAAGTACAAGGCAAAGACCAGGCAGCTGTCCGGTGGAGAACAGCAGAGAGTGGCTCTGGCCAGAGCCCTGGGGAACAGTCCTTCCATTTTGCTGGCGGACGAGCCTACGGGCAATCTGGACCCTAAAAATTCCTGGGAGATTATGCGGCTTTTGGAGGAAATCAATGAAAGCGGCACTACAGTGGTGGTGGTCACCCATAACAGAGAGATTGTGAATGCCATGCAGAAGCGCGTGGTTACCATGAAAAAGGGCATTATTGTCAGCGATCAGGAGAAGGGCGGTTATATTGATGAAGATTAGCACATTGTTTTATACCATCAAGCAGGGATTTGTCAATATTTTCCGAAACAAATGGTTTTCTCTGGCATCCATTGCCACTATTTCGGCGTGTCTGTTCCTGTTTGGCTTGTTTTTTGCCATTGTGGCAAATTTTCAAAATATATTAAAAACAGCGGAGGAAGGAGTTTCCGTAACTGTGTTTTTTCACAGCGAGAGGGACGAGTGCGAAAGCCATACGGAGGATCAGCTTCCCACGGATCAGCGCATTGAGGAAATCGGGCAGCAGATTGCGGCCCGCATGGAGGTGTCGGATGTAAAGTTTGTGTCCGACGATGAGGCGTGGGAAACCTTTGCGGCAGACTATTATGGGGATGATTATTCCGCAGGCTTTCCTGAGAACCCGCTGGAGGGCGAGGATAACTATGAGGTGTATTTAAGTGATGTGTCCATGCAGAGCGCCCTTGTGACCTGGCTGGAATCCATACCGGAGGTACGAAAGGTCAACTATTCCGAGCTCACCGCCAATACCCTAAGCGGCGTCAATCTGCTGATCGCCTATGTGTCGGTAGGAATTATTATAATTTTGCTGGGAGTCAGTATTTTCCTGATCAGCAATACAGTAGCCATCGGAATTTCCGTCCGCAAGGAGGAGATTAATATTATGAAATACATCGGGGCTACGGATTTCTTTGTAAGGGCGCCCTTTGTGCTGGAGGGTATGCTGATTGGCCTTGTGGGGGCTGCGGTGCCTCTTTGGATCATTCACAGCCTGTATAATTATGTCTTGTCTTATGTGGTGGAGCGTTTTTCGGTTTTAAGTCAATTCTTAAACTTTTTGACAGTGGAGCAGGTTTTCCATGTTCTGACGCCGATATCTCTTGGAGTGGGCGTGGGGATCGGCTTTTTGGGAAGTATTACTACTGTCAGAAAGCATCTTCATGTATAAACTTTATGAGGCGCCTATGAAGAAAAAAAGTATTTTGCTCTGCCTGGCGGCTGCATTGCTTTTGGGTCTGACGGCCCAGTCCGGGCTGCGGTCATCCGCTGCCAGCATGTCCTCCATCACCTCGGACAGCATAAAGGAAAAGCAGGAGCAGATTGAGCAGGCTGAGAAGGAAAAGGAAACCCTTCAGAATAATCTAAGTGACCTGAAGGAGATCAAAGAAAATCTGGAGACGGAAAAGACCAATCTGACAAATTATGTGGCGGAGCTGGACAGAAATTTAAGCGATATCGAGGATAACATTACGGAATTGCGGCAGCAGATCAGCGCAAAGGAGGAACAGATCAATCTTACCCAGGCGGAGCTGGACGCTGCCCTGGAAAAGGAAGAAAACCAGAAAGAATCCATGATTGCCCGCATAAGATGTATATATGAGAAGGGCCAGCCCCAGGTGGTGGAGCTTCTGGCCGGCTCAGAGAGCTTTGGAGATTTTTTAAACAAAGCGGATTATGTGGAAAAGACAGTGGCCTATGATAAGCAGATGTGGGAGGAGTACAAGGAGAACCGCCAGCTGATTGAGCTTTGCAAACAGGAGCTGGAGCTGGATAGGCAGATACTGGAGCAGGCCAAAACAAATGTGGAGACGGAACAGGCCAATCTGGAGGAGCTGATTGCACAGAAGAATCAGGATATCACGGAGTACGAGTCCGACATCTCCAATAAGGAGCAGGCCATAAAGGAATACGAGGCGGAACTTGCCGCCCAGAATGCGGAAATAGAAGCGCTGGAAGCGGCAATTGCCGAGGAAAAGAAGCAGATTCTGGCAAGCAGCGGTACTGTGTTAAGCTATGATGGCGGTATGTTTAAGTTTCCGCTGGCCTCCTATACCAGAATTTCGGACGACTACGGAATGAGAATCCACCCTACGCTGGGCGTGGAACAATTCCATAACGGAGTGGATTTTGCGTCCCCCAAGGGGACTGCCATCTATGCCGCCTATGACGGGCAGGTGGTGGCCGCCACCTACAGCGCAACCATGGGGAATTATGTGATGATAGACCACGGGGATGGACTCTACACCATCTATATGCATGCCTCTGAACTGTATGTCTCAAAAGGAGATGTGGTTGTGAGAGGCGAAACCATTGCGGCAGTGGGAAGCACAGGGCGTTCTACGGGCAATCATCTTCATTTCAGCGTCCGCCTGAACGGGTCCTATGTGTCGCCGTGGAATTACCTGAGCCAGTAGAGAACAACAGGTATGGAAGGAGCGCTGAAAAAGCGACGGAAATATGGACAATAACAGAGACAACAATTACTATGACTTGGATTCTATGAACAACAGAAATATCGGACCAGAGGACGGCAATGGGAAAAAGGGGTCTTTTGTCAGCGGCGTTATCGTAGGACTGGCTGGTGCACTTTTGATTCTCAGCGTAATTTACCTTGGCACCAGACTGCAGCAGTTGGTCGGCGCGGGGGGAGATTCGGACGGCGCTTCCACGCTGACACAGCTCCTTTCCGGAGACTCCTTTGTGGATGAGCAGACCATCTCCAAGCTGCAGACCATTGGGGATACAGTGAAAAAGTATTTTTATCTGTCAGAGGTGGAGGATGATGCCCTGGAGGAAGGGATGTACCGGGGAATGCTGGAAGCGCTGGACGACCCTTATTCGGAATATTATTCTGCAGAAGAGCTGGCCCAGATTATGGAGCAGACGGAAGGAATTTATTATGGCATTGGGGCCTATGTTTCTTTGGACACACTCACCTCTCTGCCAAAGATCAGCGGGGTGATTGAGGGAACCCCTGCCCAGGAGGCTGATCTTCGGGCAAACGACCTGATTTACCAGGTGGATGGGGTCTCCACCTATGGGCTGTCCCTGGACGAGGCGGTGGCTATGATAAAGGGCGAGGAGGGCACTCAGGTGACCCTTACCATTATCCGTGAGGGCGAGGATGACTATGTGGAGCTTACGGTGACACGCCGCCGGGTGGAATCTCCCACTGTGGAATTTGAGATGCTGGATGAGGAGACAGCCTACATTCAGATTGTAGAGTTTGACGATGTGACCATAGACCAGTTTGCGGACGCTCTGGCCACAGCCAAGGGTTCCGGAATGAAGGGACTGATTCTGGATCTCCGGGCCAATCCGGGGGGAAGCCTCAACGCTGTGGTGGAGGTGGCGCGGATGCTGCTTCCGGAGGGACTGATTGTGTACACTGAGGATAAATACGGAGAAAGAGAGGAGTACACCTGCGACGGAACCAGACAGCTGGAGGTTCCCCTTGTGGTGCTGGTGGATATGAATTCTGCCAGCGCTGCAGAGATTCTGGCGGGGGCCATAAAGGACTATGGCATTGGCACCCTGGTGGGAACCACTACCTTTGGCAAGGGAATCGTTCAGCAGATTATTCCTTTTTCCGATGGTTCTGCGGTGAAGCTTACCATAAGCAGCTATTTTACACCAAATGGCAACAATATCCATGGCATCGGAATTGAACCGGATATTCAGTGCGAATTTGATGCAGAAGCCTACTACAATACGGAAAATCCCTATGACAACCAGCTGGAGAGGGCTAGGGAAGTGCTGAAGGAAAAGATAGGATGACAGGACGGCACAAAAAGCGGAAGGTCTGACAGACAGATTTTCCGCTTTTTTGCGCGTGCGCCTGGCGGCGCACGTTTCTAAGCCCGGAGGGTGGCTTTGGAAAACTATTTTCAGGAAAAGCAGAACAAATGTTTGTAAAAGCTATGGACATATGCTATAATCTTGATGATGGGTGGGAGGGGAAAATAATTTTGTGTTTTGTTCCAACAGAACAGTAAAAGATATTAAAAATTAATGAGGGTAAGATATGAAAAAGAAAAAAGAAATATCTATACTGCGTTCTTCAGCAGCAGAATATTTAACATTCATTACCGCTACTGGAGAAAGTGATGTTAATGCTATATATTTTGATGAAAATGTGTGGTTGACCCAGAAGATGATGGGACTCCTTTATAATGTGGAAACTCATACGATTAACTACCATTTGAAGAAAATATTTTCTGATGGAGAACTGGATGAGAAAGCAGTTATTCGAAAATTTCGAATAACTGCTTCTGATGGGAAAAGTTATAATACAAATCATTATAATTTAAAAGCGATTATTTCTGTGGGGAATAAGGTTGACTCTCCGAGAGCGGTTCAGTTTAGAAAATGGGCAAACGGCATTATAGAAGAGTTTACAATAAAAGGCTTTACAATGGATGATGAGCGGTTGAAGAATTTTGGAACAGTATTGACAAGGGACTATTTCGAAGAACAACTGCAAAGAATTCGTGAAATTCGATTATCTGAGCGAAGATTTTATCAGAAAATCACAGATATTTATGCGACGAGTATAGATTACGACCCGAAGGCACAGACAACAAGATTGTTCTTTGCAAAGGTTCAAAATCAATTACATTGGGCGATTCATGGTGAAACAGCAGCAGAGCTAATCTATCACAGGGCAGATAGTGAAAAAGAGCATATGGGGCTTCAGACATGGAAGGACGCACCTGATGGAAAAATACAAAGATTTGACGTAACAGTTGCCCAAAATTATTTGACAGAGCAGGAGCTTTTGGCAATGGCAAGAATTGTTAATGCTTATTTAGATCTTGCTGAAATGCGTGCGGAAGAACACATTCCCATGACAATGGAGGACTGGGTAGAACAATTTGAGGGCATTTTAAGATTATCGAAGAAAGAAATTTTAACACATGCAGCATGCAGGAAGTATATCAGCTCAAATAGCGGAAGAACATGCTTTAAGTGAGTTTGAGAAGTATCGTGTGAAGCCATAGAATTTTTAAAAGATGTAAAAACTTATTTTTTAGTACAATAAATAATGA
>NZ_CEWDFQ010000057.1:0-12387 GCF_982438285.1 Acetatifactor sp.
TGCTTATACTGCCCGCAAAGCATAAAAAGAAAGCATACTTCGCCCGCCGCGGGCGCAACAAAAGTTGTATTTCCCTTTCTTTTCAGCAAATGAAGGTGGGCTGCAGATTTCAGCCAGGCATGATCTCCTTAAGCTTGTTTATGATATAATCTCTGCTGCTTGGAAGATAGGACATAAAGTGAGCATAGGGAATGCCTCTTTCGCTGCAGGCCTCCCTGGCAGACTTATAGTCCCTTCTGCGGTAGTTTCCACGTTTGTTCATAATAATAATCAAAGCTGCAGGCTCACCGTTACGGTAGAGGCCGTAGGTGAAGTGCTGTGCGTTTTCCGGAGCGCCCACCACAGAAGGGGGCACATCCCTGCGCACCTCGCAGTCGCTGTAAAATTCCTTAAAAATCGTTTCCAGGCGGAAGCGGACTCCTTCTTCGCCGCCATTTTCATAAGAGTAATCTCCGGTCTGGGCAGTGGACGCTGCTTTTGCGGCAGTGGCTGCCGTGGATGGAGCTGCTTTTGCTTCGCCGGATTTTTCGCTGCCGGAGCCGTTCATGAAGCTGTCCACCACCGAATCAATGGCTGTGTTTAGAACCCTTCGCGCAATCCTGTCTAATATCCCCATATTCCCTCTTTTCCGCATCGAAATGCTGTCTTTTGTTCTTAAAATTATGACACGATTATAACATGATATCGAAGAGCCTGCAATAGCCTCTTTGCAAAGTACCTTGCTACAGCCGCACCTGGATGTGGTAATGCTCCAGCCAGTATCCTACCTGCAGCAGATAAGCCAAAAGCTGGGGACCGGCCATGAGCTGACCGTAAAAGGGTCTGCCGTAGTCCGAGGGACACCTGAGAAGGGCCTTTGTTTTTTCCAGATCAATGAAGTCGGAAAGCGGAGTGCTGGTATCCTGCAGAGCTGCCAGAAGGCGCTCCTTCAGCAGGTTCTCGTAGGCCGGATCATAGGTCTTGGGATAGGGGCTTTTTTTGCGGAAAAGCACCTCGTCGGGAAGAAGCCCCCTTGCGGCCTCTCGAAGCAGCCCCTTTACCTGGCCCTTTGGGCATTTCATGCTCCAGGGAACGTTAAAGACATATTCCACAATGCGGTGATCCGCCAGGGGAACCCTGGCCTCCAGTCCGGTGTGCATACTGGTGCGGTCCATGCGGTCTAACAGGGTCTGCATAAACCAACGCAGATTCAGATAGGAGATTTCCCGGCGGCGGGCCTCTTCGTCATTGTCCTCCGAAAGCCTGGGCGTTTCTTTCACCGTGGCTTCATAGGCAGCCCTCACATATTCCTCTATGGGCAGCAGCTCTTTGATCTCATCCCGAAGCAGTATTGTGCGCGGCGTAAGATCCATGGACCAGGGAAAGCAGTCTGCCTGAAAGCATTCCTTTTTGTGAAACCAGGGATAACCTCCGAAGATTTCGTCGGCGCATTCTCCGGTGAGGGTCACCTTATGACGGGCGGCAACCTGGCGGCAGAAATAGAGCATGGAGGATTCCACGTCAGCCATACAGGGCAGGTCTCGTGCATCCACTGCCTGAAAGAGAAAATCATAGAGGGTCTGGCTGTCGCATTCCAGATAACGGTGATTTGTATGGGCATAGGCCGTCATTTTATCTACCCAGGGACGATCCTGGGAGGGCTGAAAGGCGTTGGAGCGGAAATTGGCGTCGTTTCCTGCAAAGTCAAAGGAATAGGTGTCTAACTGCTTTCCCTGATCTGCAAGGGCCTTGCTGCAGACCGCCGTCACCAGACTGCTGTCTACGCCGCCGGATAAAAAGGTGCAGATGGGAACGTCGGAAAGCATCTGCATCCGAATGGCATCCGTCACCAGATAACGAGTTTTTTCCACAGTCTGCTCCCAGGAATCCTCGTGGGGACGGCTTTCAAGCTGCCAGTAGGGCGAAAGCTGCGCCTCAGTGCCCTGAAATTCCAGGAAATATCCGGGGAGCAGCTCAAAGATATTTTGAAACACACCTTTCCCATAGGTTTTGGCGGGGCCCAGCCCAAAAATTTCACACAGCCCCTCTCTGTCCACAACAGGCGCAACGCCGGGGTAGGCAAAAAGCCCTTTGATCTCAGAGGAAAACACAAGAGTATCTCCCTGCAGGGTATAAAACAGCGGCTTTACGCCCAGACGATCCCGGAACAGGCACAGTGTCTGGGCGCTTTCATCCCAGACACAGAAGGCAAAAATACCGTTGAGCTGTTTCACGTAATCCCGCCCATGGAGCAGATAACCGGCCAGTATCACCTCTGTGTCGGTGTCTGTGGTAAATTCCATGCCCTCTGAAAGAAGCTCCCTTTTAAGGCCGGGCATATTGTAGATTTCTCCGTTAAAGCAGATGGTGCAGCGGTGATCCCCCCACTGCTTTGACATAGGCTGATGCCCTCCCTGAGGGTCCAGGATAGACAGCCGCACGTGAGACAGGCCGCAGTGTCTGAAAAGCGCCACTCCATCGTCATCAGGCCCTCTATGCTTCTGAATTTGGTTCATCTTCTGCAGAATAGGGTACCATCTGCCTCCATCCTCCAGAAAATTTTTGTGAAAGCTGCTAAATCCGGCAATTCCGCACATATCCACCTCATTTCTGCGCAGCCACGTCTGTGAGAAGGGGCTGCAGCTGTCTGTGCTCTAAAGCCATCTCCAGGGCCGGAAGCAAAAGAGAAGTATCTGCCACAAGAGAATTTGGCTTTTTCTCCCAGTCATCCTGACCGAAGGGGACAAAGTATATATTTTTGGAGTTTAACAAAAGGCCGATATTTTTCAGATTCATGCCAAGCCCGTCGTTGGTGGAAATGGCTAACACAAGGGGCTTGTTGTTTCGAAGGTGCGCCTTGGCCGCCATGAGCACCGGGGTGTCCGTGATGCCGTTTGCAAGCTTTGCTGCGGTATTGCCGGTACAGGGCAGAATCACAAGAAGGTCAAGATATCCTTTAGGCCCGATGGGCTCTGCCTCCTCAATGCGAAGAATGGGTTTTCTGCCCGTGATTTCTTCTACCCTTGCAAGGTATGCCTCAGGGGCGCCGAAGCGGCTTTCAATGGTCTGGGAGGCGTTGGAGAGAATGGGGAAAATATCTGCTCCGGCCTCCTTCAGCTCCTGAAGGGCGGCAAAGGTTTTGTGGAAGGTGCAAAAAGAACCGGTGAGCGCTGCGCCCACTTTTTTTCCCTCTAATTTCATAAAATCCTCGTTTCTGCGCTGCCTTTTCCCATAGGCGGCTTTGCGACAGGCAGCGCGCAGACACAAGCCGCATACAGTGGATTCTGAAAAAACATGTCTTAAGATATTTTGTCCGTCACGTATTGGGCCAGGCGTCTGGCGGAGCTTGCGCCGGCATATTTTCCGGGGAGACCTGGACAATGCCGTGCCGGAATGCCAAGACTTTCAGCTGCCTCGTAATCCACGCCTCCCTGATTGGAGGCAATATCGATGATCAGCCCCTTTGCGGGAAAGCTCTTAAGACAGTCCTTGGTGAGAACCAAGGCGGGAATGGTGTTGAACACATATTCAAAAGAGCTGATTTCCTGCTTCAGTCTGGGAAGCAAAAGCGTGGACAGCCCCATGGCCTCCGCGGACGCCAGCTCCTTAAGGCTTCGGCTGCACACAGTCACCCGGGCGTCTAAGCCCTTCAGCTTCTGGGCAAGCACCCTGCCGCATCTGCCGTATCCCAGCACAAGACATTCACTGTGGTGAAGGCTGGTATCTTTATGGAGCAAAGCCTCCAAAACGGCGCCCTCCGCCGTAGCGATGGCATTGAAAATAGTCAGGGCCTCGTCCTTCATAAAATCAAAGCAGCCGATTTCTCTTTCTTCGCAGTGCTGCCGGAAGCTTTCGGGAATCACGCCTCCGAAAATTTCCTGATGTCTGCGCAGAAGCCGCTGCAGCTCTGCCAGACTGACAGGGGGCATGGGCTCCTGAAAAAAAATATGGCCCTCTTTCTCAAAGGGGATGCCAAACACCAGCACTGCAGTATTTTCCACAGCCTCCCGGAGATCCTGCGTTTGGTGTATATTTGCGTTTTCAGGAGTTTTTGACACCCCGCAGGCGATCACACGGTATCCCTTTTCCAGAAAAACCGGAGCCATACAGGCGGTGCGCTTGTCTCCGCCGATAATTGCAATATCAAACTTTTTCCATTTTGACAACTTCTGCCGTCTCCTCCCTTTTTCCACTATCATTTTTTAAAATATGTACCTTCCCGGAGGACTGTTACCTATTTCTTTTCAGGATTCTCATAAAAATCTCACAGAAATTTTACAAATGGCGGATATGCTTTATAATTAAGAAGGGAAGAGGGCAGGAGGAGGTAAGCGGATGAGAAAAATGCTCATTGTAGACGATGATGCGCATATCAGAAATCTGGTGATGGTCTATGCACAGCTGGAGGGCTTTCAGTGCAGCGAAGCGGAGAATGCAGATCAGGCAGCTGCGCTTTTGTCCCAATCGGATTTCGATATTCTGATTTTGGACATTATGATGCCTGGAAAGGACGGTTTTGAGGCCCTTGCGGAGATCAGACAGTTTTCGCAGCTGCCGGTTATCATGCTGACGGCCCGCAGCGAGGAATACGATAAGCTGTTAGGCTTCCGGCTGGGAGCCGACGATTATGTTTCCAAGCCCTTTAGCCCAAAGGAGCTGATGGCAAGGGTGAACGCCGTTTTAAAAAGGGCCGGGGGAGAAACCGCCGGAGCCCTGAAATTCGGAGATTTCTGCATAGAGACAGACACACGGATCGTTATGGCCGGGGAAAACAGAATCAATCTTCCGCCAAAGGAGTTTGATCTTTTGGTGAAGCTGGCCCAGAACGAGCATATTGTGATGACCAGAGATCAGCTTCTTTCCTCTGTCTGGGGCTATGAGTATTATGGTGACACCAGAACGGTGGATACACATGTGAAGTCTCTGCGGGAGCACCTTGGAGACTACAGAAGGCTGATTCAGACCGTATGGGGAGTGGGGTATAAATTTGAGTACAGGCAATAAAAGCAAGAAGCATTTTTTCTCTCAAATGTGGGTGCGGCTGTGGTTTATCATGATGGCAGTGGTGGTGTTTACCATTGCGCTTATGTGGATTGTACAGATATTTGTCCTGCAGAGAAACTATGTGGACATGGCTGTGGGAGAAATCAAAAACCAGCTGGAGACCGTCAGGGAGGAGCTTACAACAGGGGATCTGGCGGACAATGGAGAGCTGCTTTCCTACTTGAGCAAAATCATAAACGGCAAGCTGATGCTTGTGGACAAAAACGGCAGCCTCATAGAAATTTACAGCTATGGACATACTCTGAACATGGAAGAAGACATGTCCAACGTTTCGGTCTGGGAGGATATTGAAAACAGTGATGTGTATGAGAATGTGCTTGCCAGGCAGACCTACAGCAGAGAGGTGCGGGAAAACTCTCATCTGGAATCCTATGAGATCGGCCTTCCGGCTGTATACAATGGAGAGGAGGTGTATCTGATTCTGCGGCAATCCTTTTCGGAGCTGAATCAGGTGCTTGGCATGAACCGCAGACAGCTCATTGCCTTCAGTATTCTTCTGACATTAGTGTCAGCTGTCATAGCGGCTGTTTTGTCCAGAAGATTTATTAAGCCGGTACGCATCATAAAGGACACGGTAGACGAGCTGGCAAGAGGTAATCTGCAGGCAGAGCCGGATATTGCATTACATGACGAGGTGGGGCAGCTGGCAGAGTCGGTTAGAGAGCTGGGGCAGGCTCTGCAGCGGGTGGACGCTTTGCGCAAGGAGCTGATTGCCAATGTGTCCCATGAGCTGCGGTCCCCCCTTTCCCTGATTGGAGGGTATGCGGAAATGGTTCGGGACATTCACTGGCGGGATGAGGAGAAACGGCAGGAGGATTTGAACCTGATCATAAAAGAGGCCAACCGCATGAGCGAGATGGTAAGCGATATCCTGGATTATTCACAGCTGCAGGCAGGTTATCTGCAGCTGCGCAAGGATCGGTACAATCTCTGTGAAATCCTGGAGTCGGAGGTAATGCTGTGCGAGCAGAGCGTGGCAAAAAATCACATAAAGATCACCCTCTCTCTGCCCCAGGGGGAAGCTATGGCATATGTGGACGCCCTGAAAATCAGTCAGGTCATCAGAAATCTTCTGTACAATGCCATCAATCACACCCAGGATGGGGAGTCCATTGTGGCAGAGCTGAAAGAGGAACAGGAAGGGTTCTATGTGGCGGTAAAAAATGTGGGGGACCCCATTCCGGAAGAGGAGAGGTCGTTGATCTGGGAGCGCTACCACAGAAGCCAGCACCAGGGCGGGCGAAAAGAGGGAACGGGCCTTGGCCTTTCCATTGTGAGCACCATTCTGAAGGCTCATGGGATGGATTACGGAGTGGATTATGAGGACAAAATGACGGTTTTCTGGTTTCGGTATAGGAAAAAGCAGGATGTTTAGGATAGAATGCCCAAGAGGAGGTGAAGGGCTTGCAGGACAATCTGGAAAGCGCAAAGGAAGCGCTGCGGCAGGTGAATCAGGTGATTCTTGGAAAGGAAAAAGCGGTAAAGGAGGTCATGCTGGCCTTTTTGGCCAACGGACATATTTTATTGGAGGATATACCAGGAGTGGGAAAAACCACGCTGGCGTTATGCTTTTCCAGGGTGATGGACCTGGATTATAAAAGAGTGCAGTTTACGCCGGATGTAATGCCCTCGGATTTGACAGGCTTTTCCATTTACCGCCGTGAAGAGGAGAAATTTGTGTACCAGCAGGGAAGTGTATTCTGCAATCTGCTGCTGGCAGATGAAATCAACAGAACCTCGCCCAAAACCCAGTCGGCGCTTCTTGAGGTGATGGAGGAACGCAGAGTAACGGTGGAGGGTGTTACCAGAAAGGTGCCGGCTCCGTTTTTGGTGATCGCCACCCAGAACCCTGTGGGAAGCGCCGGCACCCAGTATCTTCCGGAGGCGCAGATGGACAGGTTTATGATTACCATGACCATGGGATACCCGGATTTCGAAAGCGAGCTTTCCATGGCAAAGGCGGTGGGGGAAAGCAGAGGTGTGGATTTGCTGCGGCCGGTTTTGAACAAAGAGAGGCTTTTGGAAATGCAGAGAGAAGTCCAAAGGGTGTTTATCAAGGATGAGATATACCGTTACCTTTTGGAGCTTGTCACTGCTACAAGAAAGCATCCTTATCTGGAGCGCGGCGCAAGTCCCAGAGCCACCATTGCCCTGGTGAAGATGGCAAGAGCCGCAGCCTTTCTGGAGGGGCGCAATTATGTGACCCCTGCAGACGTCAGGGAACAGTTTCCCTATGTGGCGGCTCACAGGATTCAGGAAAACGCAGCAGCCCGGATGGAGGGAATGGAAAAGGAACAGATTATCCAGCAGATTCTAAGGCAGGTCAGGCAGCCTTCCATGGGAAAGGATTAGCCTGGGAAGGGATTGAAATGAGAAAGCTGGTTTTTGCAATTATTTTGGCATTCACCTTCTATATTGCGGGAATGTACCGGCATCCCGGTCTGATGGTTCTGTTTTTTGCAGAAATAGCCTTAACGGTTGTCATGTTTCTTGCCTGTCATTATATGAAACGGAATTTATCTCTGGAGATTCCCCAAAAAAGCGGCGTTGCAAGGAAGGAGCAGACCAGCTGGTGTGCGCTGACGGCAAGAAACAAGGGGAAGCTGCCGGTGAGCCGTTTCCGGGTGAGAATTAAGGTGCGCTATCCAGGACAGCGTATCTGCAGGACCAAAAGGATATACGGAGAGAGCGGATGTGGAGAAAATCTGCTGCAGTTTGGCATACTGGCCCGGTACTGCGGTCTGGTGCAGCTTAAGGTAGACAAGCTGAAGGTTTATGATTACCTGTCATTATTCCATGCTGGGAAAAGCATTGAACAGGAGATGACAATTGCGGTATTCCCCACAGAGAGCAGCATAGAGACACAGCTTTGGGCGTTTTTGGAAAGCGAAGGGTCCATCCTGCCTGCACAGGCGGCAAAGGGCGCCAGGGAGGACGGGGACGAGGTTCGTCAGATCAGAGAATACCGCCAGGGAGATTTTGTGCGCCATATTCACTGGAATCAAAGCGCCAGAACGGGACAGTATTGGGTCAAGGAGTATGAACGGGAGACAAACGCCCAGGTGTGCCTATGGATTGACCTCTCCGGACAAAGAAGGGCTGCAAGAAGGCAGCTGGACGCATTTTATGAGCTTTTGTGGAGCTTTCTTGTGGGAATGCTGAAAAGAGACATGGCTGTGCAGGCCTTTTGGAGGGAAGAGAGGAGAAATGGGATTCAAACCATGAGAGTGTCCGAAGGAGAACAGTGTCAGGAGCTTTTTTTGTCCCTCTACCGGCTGGAAGCACAAAAAGAGGAACGGGAGCAGGAAGGAACGGGGAATTCCGGGGAAAAAACAAAAAATTGGATGCCGGAAAACGCTTTTGGGCTGGATTTGAAATTGGGTCTGTATTTTAATGAGGTCTTAATGTATCGTTTTTCCAGAAAGGAGCTGGATGGGCGGAATCAGAATCAAGGTAGATACCGGAGGAAAAAGGGAAAATAAATATGGCTTTGCGGCTGCCCTTGTGTATTTTGCAGCGGGAGTATGCGGACTGCTTTCGCTGATTCCAGCCCTTAACGGGGTGGACAGCAGCCCCTATATGGTGTATCCGGCAGCAATTCTTTTGTGTGTGCTTTTATGGGCCTCCTTTTGTTACAGGCGGCCGCTGTTTTATCTGCTCCTTGCCCTGATTCTTTTGGGGGAGGGCGTCACTGCCTTTCTGATGTGGGACAGGCTGTGGGAGCAGGGGACGCAGATCGCTGCCAGCCTTGCAGGGGAAGCCAATCTGTCCCAGATGACAGTGACGCTGCTTGTGATGACAGTAATGCCGCTGCTTGCTCTTTTTTTGTTTTTGCTGGAGTTTATTCTCAGAAGGCACCTGCTTGTATGCCTGCTGATCTCAGGGATACTTTTACTGTCCCCTCTTTTTGGAGTGCGGATAAGCCTGGGAACGGTGTTTCTCCTGGCTTTGTTTCAGACTGCTTTTTTTGTGCTTCGGCTTACGGCCAGAGGCAGGCGGAGAAATGTTTTTTCAGGGAGCGGGGATGCAGGTCTGACGAAAAAGAGCAGTCTTGCAGCAGCTGCGGCCCTGGCTCTTTCCTTTGCCCTGGCGATTCCCTTCGTGTCCTTCTATATGCAGGATCTGTACGAATGGGCCTATCAGGCGGAGGGACAGGTATACACTACTTTAAGACGTTTGACAGGGCAGGACAGCGTTCCGGCAGGCGGGGGAACCATAAACCGGGGAAACAATTACCGCACGGGGACGGTCCAGCTTGAGCTGGAGGCCTCCCGAATTCCTGCGGAAACCCTGTATCTGCGGGGCTTTGCGGGAGGCGAATATATAGGGGGCAGCTGGGAGAGTGTAGATGATGAAGAAATGTTTCAGAAGGTGGCGGAAAACTTAAGATGGGAAACGTGGCTTTCCTCCATCAGGGGCATGTATCACAGAATGTATTACACGCTGAACACCTATCTTCACAGGGAGGGCTGGCCGGACGATATCTCCCTGACCATCACGCACACCAACGGACAGTACGGAACCTATTATACACCCTACTACAGTCAGTATAACAGTGGCTATGGACCTTACTATGGCTATACTTATCTATACTATGAGCAGGAACAGATGGATATTGCATGGGATCATGTTCCTGGAAATTTTGAAATGCAGGCCAGATGGTATGGCCAGATACAGACTGCATATCAGGAGGAGGCGCAGGAGCTGTATACCCAGGTTCCCGTGCAGCTGCTCCCCAGACTGAGCAGCCTGTGCGCAGAGCATCCATTGGAGGATTTGGACGAAATCACGGCGTTTATCCTAAGCACGCTGCAGACCAATACCGTTTATACCCTGACGCCGGGCTGGTCTCCCATGAATGAGGATGTTGTGGAATATTTTTTGTTTGAGGGGGGAAGGGGCTACTGCCAGCATTTTGCCGCTGCGGCTACGCTTATGTACCGTTTGTACGGCATCCCCGCCCGGTACGCTTCCGGTTATCGGGTGGAGCCGTCGGACTTTGTGCTGCAGGAGGACGGCACATATCGGGCGGAGGTTACAGATCAGGCGGCACATGCCTGGGTGGAAATTCTTTTGGAGGACTATGGATGGACGCCTGTGGAGGTAACGCCTTCTACGGACGGAAGCAGCATGGTTTACTATCCGGGATTTGACAGCGTTACGTTGGAGCAGATCAGGACAGAGCAGGGCTGGGATCAGGAGAGCGCCGCTATTGTACAGAGCCTGCGGGCACCTGGGGAAGAGACGGCTTCTGAGGAGCAGCAGCTGAACCTGCCTCGTTTTGAAATAGATTTTGAAAAATATCAGAATTGGTTTTATGTCCTGGGCGCCTGCCTGCTTTATACGCTGTGTCTGCTGCCCTTCCTTTTAGATTACCGCAGATTGCGGAGGCTGAAAAAAATGAAAGGGGAGGGCTGTCGGAAAATTTATACAAGATTTTTGCAGATGCTTCATTTCTGCGGCTGCATGAAGGGATGGGACGGCACGGAACCGGACTTTGCAAAGGAGACGGTAAAGCAGCTTAGCTGGATGACGGAGGAAGAAATCTGTAAGATGCAGGACATTGTAAGCCAGGCGGCCTTCGGGCCTTCTCAGCCCCAAGAAGAGCAGGAGACCTTTGTATATCAGGTATACTGCAAGGCGGCGCAGGGAATGATTCCTTCCCTGAAGTGGCATAAGAGACTTATCTTTTGCTTTTTTAAGGCGTACGGCTGAAGAACAAAACAAAAGTTAGGGGGAGAAGAGAAGCATATGGAGCAGGAGAAACAAATTACAGATATTTTGCAGCGGATTCTTCTGGCCTGCAGGGGAATTTTTCAGGATAATCTCACAGGAGTCTATGTACATGGCTCCCTGGCTTTTGGGTGCTTTCGCTGGGAGAGCAGTGATATTGACTTTCTGATAGTGGTGAAGGAGGCGCCCTCCCTGAGGGAGAAAATGGGATGGATAGAAAGCCTTCTTGCATTGGAGCCTTTTTGCCCGGCAAAGGGGCTGGAAATGAGTGTGGTGCTGGAAAAGGACTGTAGGGAATTTACCTATCCCCCCCCCTTTTTACTTCACTTTTCCAAGATGCACGAAGAGGCATGCAGGAAAAACATAGAAGCATTTTGCCTCAGAATGCAGGGAACGGATAAGGATCTGGCGGCACATTTCGCCGTGACAAGAAAAATGGGGATTACCCTTTGGGGGCAGGAGGCATCCTCATTGTTTGAGCCTGTTCCTGTGGAGGCCTTTTGGGACAGCATAAAAAATGATATTCTGTGTTTGGAAAGGGAGATAAAAAAGCAGCCTGTATATTTGATTTTAAACGCCTGCAGAGTGATGGCCTTTCTGGAGGAAGGCCGTATCCTTTCTAAGGAACAGGGAGCTTTCTGGGGGATGGAACATCTGCCGGAAATTTACACGCCTTTGATTGAAAGGGCTCAAAGCACTTACAGAAGTGGAACGCGCTTTGAGGCGGAGACGGCTGTGCTTAAAGCCTTTGCAGGGTATGTGCAGAAAAAGCTGCAGATGCAAAAGCCCTTGCCCAATCAGCTTTGACGTCTTCTGTTTCCCAGCATTTTGATCATAATGCCGATGATCATTCCCGCAGCGGAGAAAAAGAGCCCTGGCATCATATCGCTTGGGGCAGGAGCCCTGAGGCTGCCGGTTGAGAGCATATTGGCAAGGGAAAAGGTGACGTAAGGGGCAAGCATGTACAGAACGCCGAAATAAAGCAGCACAAGCCCCTTTTTATTTCCCAACGACCTGTCCTTTCCTGCAAAAATGGAGAGGACAAAGGTGCTGAAGGGCAGAACAAAATAGAGGAAAACAAGGGAGTATCCCATTGCGTCCCTGCGGGCCCCCAGCCAGAAGGCGGCTGCAGACAACGCCCAGATGCAAAGATAAATCAGAAGCAGATGCTTTATTGACAGCTTTTTAAATTTTTCCTTCATGTTTTTCCCATTTCTGCGCCGCTTCTGCGCTTTTTTTAATCTGTTTTCTCTTACAGTGACAGCGTCTTGGTTTTGACGTTGTCATTTTCATTATACGACAGGGAGATTTCCTTGTGCAAGCAATAGTTGAAAATAATCAGAATTTATGCTAAATTTAAAATACAAATATAGGATATAAAAGAGGAATTTCTAAAAATTGAGGACGGGTGGATGAAAAGGTGGATAAGCATCCTGGTTCTGACAGCTATGCTGCTTGGCGCATGCTGCGGAACACAGGAAAACGGGGAAGAAAAGCCAGAGACCTATTCCGCAGCAAAAACAGACAGGAAGGGTGCTGTGGGTAAGATAAGAACAATAAGGAGCTGCTATGAAAAAAATCACTCTATGCTTAGTTTTATTTATCATACCG
>NZ_CEWDFQ010000058.1:0-12223 GCF_982438285.1 Acetatifactor sp.
ATTCATATAATAAAAAACGAACGTGTAGCATTCACTGCGTAAACCCAGTTGAAGGCTGCACGTTTTTTCATTCTATTTTACGGAGGTAACTTCCAATGGAGACTTCAAATCAATATCTGGGAACGGAGCGTGTGGGCAAATTGATGGCCCGATATTCTGTTCCCTGCATCATTTCTCTTCTGGTCGGCGCCCTTTATAATATTGTCGATCAGATTTTTATTGCAAACGCAAGCTACCTTGGGTCTTATGGAAATGCAGCCAATACGGTAGTATTTCCCCTTACGGTAGTAGCTCTGGCGCTGGCTGTGATGGTCGGCGACGGCTGCTGTGCCTTTGTCAGCATCAGTCTTGGCAAGGGCGAAAAGGATGCCGCAAGGCAAAGTGTAGGCAACGCCATCATCATGACTGTTGCAGGCAGTCTTGTATTGATGGCAGTCTATCTGATTTTTCAGAATCAGATCATTGCCATGTTCGGCGGCACTGTAAATGAAGAAACCTTTGCCTATTCACAGGAATACTTTTTCTACATCACCCTGGGCATACCCTTTTATATGTTTGGCCAGGCCATAAACCCCATCATCCGTGCGGACGGAAGTCCCGGCTTTGCCATGGTCTCCACACTGGCCGGAGCGGTGGCTAATACAATCCTGGACCCCATTTTCATTTTTGTTTTTCGGTGGGGCATGATGGGTGCAGCTGTAGCCACAGTGATCGGACAGGTTCTTACAGCTGTTCTTTCCATCTGGTATCTCCTGCATATGAAAATTATTAAACTGTCGGGAAGGGATTTCGTCATAAACCGCAGAATCTGCGGCAGGACGCTGCTTCTGGGCATCACAAGCTTTCTCTCCCAGATCTCCCTGGTGGCAGCCATGACGGCTATCAATAATATGCTCCGCAAATACGGAGCCTCCGATCCAATCTTCGGACAGCCCCAGTATGCACAGATACCAATGGCAGTTGTAGGCATCGTTATGAAATTCTTCCAAATTATCATTTCCATTGTAGTGGGAATGGCCGCCGGATGTATTCCCATTGTGGGCTTTAATATAGGGGCTGGAAACAAGCTCCGTGTCAAAGAGCTTTTCACCAGACTGTTGACTTCAGAAGCAGCCGTAGGCGTAATCGCCTTCCTTCTTGTGGAGTTTTTCCCCAGGCAGCTGATCTCTATATTTGGCGCCGCCAATGAAAGCAGCTATTATACTACATTTGCCATTCAGGCATTCCGAATTTACTTATGTATGATTGTATTAGCCTGCATCAATAAGGCGTGCTTCATCTTTTTACAGGCAATGGGAAAAGCGGCTGCGTCCACTGCCCTTTCCATGATCCGTGAGGTTGTGTTCGGCGTTGGATTTGCGCTTCTTCTACCAGTGTTCTTTGGACTAAACGGCGTCCTTTTCTCCATGCCGGTATCAGATTTTTTAACCTTTCTCGTGGCGGTTTTTCTGATCTTGGGCACATACAAGGAGCTCAATGCAAAGAGCACATAAAAGGCAGGTAAAAGCCTGACTCATTAAAAAAAGCGCTGCAGTCTGAAAATTGCAGCGCCTTTTTTACAGGACACAAAAATATTTTTTAATTAAATCCAAAAAGCTTCTGGCAGATTTTATAGCCCTCCACGGAAATTTTCCGTCCTCCTCTGCCCGGAAGATTCATAGTGCCTCCCATGATGCCGTGACGCATCCAGAAATACAGCATTTTGTCCTTACTCTTTAAATACTGCCACAACTCCTTTTTCTTTTCCAAATGTTCCTTGGTGCCGGCGCGGATCAAAAGAACAGAGGAGACAGTGGTGATAATCTCCAGATAATTTCTCATGTACTGGTACAGTCTTTTATTCTTGAGAAGCTCCGGCTTTTTGTCCACAAAATAATCGATCATGATCTTATTGACCTTGATCTGCTGGTCGATACGTGAAATCATGATGCCCTCGTTCACCGACTGATCCACCCGGCCGATGTAATAGCGGTAAAAATTCACATCCAGATAATACATATTCTTCACATAGGGAAGGGGCTCAAACACATATAAATTGTCCACATAAAAGGTGTGCTCCGGAAGCTTGATTCCACTCTCCTGCAGAAGTCTGGTGCGGAAGATCACAGAGTGCATCAGGATGTAATGGCCCTTTGTAAAATGTCTGCAGTCCTCCCAGGTAAACAGCCTGTCCTTGGGAAGAATATGATGGTAGTGCATTACCTTTCGTCTCTTTTCCCCTTCCTTTTCATAGACAAAATTGCTGACAAGCATATCCAGGGCAGCTGCGCCCCCCGCAAGCTCCCTTAAGGTGGACAGTATCTTAAGATAATCATCCTCCTTCACCCAGTCATCGCTGTCCACCACCTTAAAGTAAAGCCCGGAAGCGTTTGCAATACCTGTATTCACCGCCGAACCGTGGCCTCCGTTCTCCTTGTGTATAGCCTTCACAATGGTGGGAAACCGCTCTGCGTACTCGTCGGCGATCTGCGCCGTTTTGTCCTTAAAGGAACCATCGTCCACAATGAGAATCTCCACATCCTCTCCTCCTGCAAGAAGGGAATCAATGCACTTCCTCATGTAATTTTCAGAATTGTAGCAGGGCACTGCTATTGACAGTAATTTCATCAGCTCACTCCTCCCGGTATCTCTCTTTTCCTAATTTCATGCTTAGATATTTTGTATATGCGGCAAATGCCGATGGTATGGGATATTGGCTTTTCGTCTCCGCAGGCTCGATAAAAAGCCAGTGCTCCTTATTTTTTTCAGGCAGCCTGGGCTCCAGCTCGTCCACCCTGACCAGATACCCCTTCATATGCCATTCCTTATGGGTAAATATGTGCTTGGCTTCCTCCAGAGGTTTAATCCGTATCATCTTTAAGCCGTTTTCCGCCAGGAACCTTCCCACCTCTTTCGCGCTTCGAAAGCCCTCCATGGAAGGAAATTCATACATTCCCGCAAGCAGCCCTTTACCCGGCCTTTTTTTGATGACAGTCTTATTTTCATCCTGTATCACAAGCACGGTCTTTTCTTCTATGGTCCTTGGCTTTGGAGCCGCCTTTTTCGGATATAAAGCTTCCGTTTTCGTCCTGTGGGCCATGCAGATTTCCCCCAAGGGACAAGCCTCACACCGCGGCGCTCCGTTTGGAATACAGACTGTGGCCCCTATTTCCATCATAGCCTGATTGAAGTCTCCGGGCCGCTCCTTGGGCATCACCTCAAGCAGGTCCTTCTCCACTGAAGCCTTTACCTTTGGGTCGCTTATCAGGCGATCATCCCTTCGAAGCCGGGATACCACCCTGAGCACGTTTCCATCCACGGCGGGAGCCCTTCGTCCATAGGCAATGGAGGCGATGGCCCCGGCCGTATAGCTGCCTATCCCCTTCAGCCTTAAGAGCTCTTCCACCGTATCCGGCATTCTTCCCCTATATTCCTCCATGATCTGAACTGCCGCCTTCTGCATGTTGCGCACTCTGTTGTAATAGCCAAGCCCCTCCCACAGCTTTAACAGCACCTCCTCTTTTGCCCGGGCCAAAGCGCCGATATCCGGCAGGGTCTCCATAAATCGTTCATAGTAAGGCTTTACCGCCTCCACCCGGGTCTGCTGGAGCATGATTTCGGAAACCCACACCCGGTAGGGCGTCACCTGCTCCCGCCAGGGCAGTATCCGCCTGTTGGCGTCATACCATTTTAAAAGCGGTTCCGTGATCTGAAAAAGTATATCCTCAGAGGTGCTTTCCTCCAGACATACGGGAACGGGGGCGTTCAGGGTCATGGAATCCTGCGTCACCTGGCAGTCATAGGCCAAAAGCTCCACTCCCGCCTCCTTTGCTCTCTTCAGGGCCTCTGCAAACGCAGGATGGGTGGCTTTATTGGGAGCAAAATATTTCACCCCCTTCATCTGAATCACAAAAAGCACAAAAACCCGGTATCCGTCCTGTCTGGCAGCTATCAGCTCCTCCACATGCTTCACAGCCCGTTCGGAGGGAGCGTCCGGGAAACGCACCACCCCATCCTCCTCCAGGGTAACGCCCTTTACCTCGATAAATATTTTTTCCTCTTTGGTCTCCACATAAAAATCAAACCGGGAATTCCCATACTTTGTCTCCGGACGCACCAAAACAAGACCGGGAAAGAGCTCCTTTTTGTAAAGCCACTCCTCCACGGCCTTATTGGGCGCCTGAGAATCCATATTTATAAGACGCTCTCCCTTTTTTACAGCCACAAGATCGTACCTTGTGCTTCTGTTTGGATTGGGGCTCTGAGCCAGCCATACCCTGGCCCCTTTCCGCAACAGCTCCTTGCAGCGTCCCGTATTTTTCACATGTACCTTTTCTTTTCTGCCCGCAAGCAGCACATAAGCCACAAAGCGGTTTGGCCGCTCCAAAAATTCTGCCTCTGCCATATGCTCATATTTCATGAAAACTTCTCACTTTCCAAAATAGTCCCCCATCCCGCTGGCTCTGGGGTAAGGCACCCTTGCCGCAGGAACATCCCTGGCCGCACTCAGGGTATGTATGATCTGATCGTCAAAAAAAATCTGCGCCCCAAAGGCCTTGAGCACTTCTCTTTTTTCCAGACCGCCCAGAAAGAAGGCCTCGTCCACCTTCACACCCCAGGCCTGCAGAGTGCGGATCACCCTCTCATGAGCCGGAGCGCACCTGGAGGTGACCAAAGCCGTGCGGATGGGACAATTTTCCTGCCCAAGATCCTCCTTTATGCTCGAAAGCTTTTTCAAAAAACCCGCAAAGGGACCGGCTTCCAAGGGCTTTTGGGCATTCAGCCGCTCATTTTCCGAAAAAGCATGAAGCCCTTTCTCCTTAAAAATACGCTCTGACTGATCCGTAAAGAGCACTGCGTCGCCGTCAAAGGCAATCCGTATCTGATCTGCCTTTTCCCCACAGTCCTGAAACGGACTGCTGTCATGACTGCTGTCATTTTCCGTACAGACGATACCCGCCGCAATGCCGTTATCCACAGCGCTCTGCACATCATCCTCATGGGCGGACAAAAAAAGATCCGTTTTAAAAGCGCTCAGATAAGGAGCCAGGGACGAGCCGCTTGCCAGCACCGCCCGCAGGATGGGCAGACCATACGCCTCGATGGATCGGAACACCCGGAGGGACGCCCCGGGACTGTTGCGGGACATGACGATCACCTCCACCAGCTTTTCCTTTTTTCCATATTCGTTCAGTCCAAGAAGGGCCTTGATCAGGCGAAATCCAGGACCCGGCTTTAAAATATCCTTTTCGTGCTCTGCCTGATACCGGCAGTATGCTTCCACTCCCCTTGTCTCATATATCTCATTTTCCACACTCAGATCAAACAATGCTCTGGTGGAAACACCTATGACCATTTTCTGCTTCTCTTTGCGCATATAAAGGCTCCTTTCCGGGAAGCTTCCAGTCAAAGGCCTCGCGCGTCTGCCAAAAGGACTCTTACCGCAGACGGTTGCACTCGTATTTCTCCAGCGTAAGCAGGCAATTCTTCAACGCTTCGTACCGTTCCTCCACATCCCCGTCGTTTACTTCAATGTCACAGGCGATTGCCATAGTCGTAATCATATCGTCCGTGATACGGTGATGAAGTCCTGCCAGAATATTCAAACGCTGTTCGTAGGAGTCCGCGTCCAAAAATTCCAAGACAAGAGGGTCCAGCGTGACCTGCTCCTCGGGCTCCGGCTGTTCTGACTGCAGCGGCGGCTCCGGCTGCTCCACCCGCTCCTTTTGCCTTTGGGTGTCGGCGCCCTGCAGCTCGAAGCGGTACTCCTGAACCGCATCCGGATACTTTTCTTTGTCCACCCGGCTTATGAACATGTCAAGTGGTCTCGCATAGGTCTTAAAGTCGCCGTAAAGGGCCTGATAAACCACAAGCTGCTCTCCCGTCTCAGAGTGCTGTGCGATAGCTGTTATCTGATATAAGTTCCCTTTAAAATGCTTGTAAATTTCATGAGGTTTGGGAATAAATGACATCCTTAAGGCTCCTTTCCATACACAAAAGACGTCAGATAAAATACGTCTTACAATCTAAGTATAACCCTTATGGAGCCAAATGTCATGTAATTCTTATCAATCCGTTATAAGAAATTCATGGTAAAAGTTACAGTTTTCCGCAAAAAAGGTGAAATCCGAGAGCTCATTTTTAAGAGCCTGCCTGGAGAAATCGTCCATTTCGTCAATTTTACCGTGATGTATGGTAATGGTATAATCCCTGGCGCCATTCTCCTTTACCACTCTGGTGAGAGCCACTCCGCTGTCCGCATATCCCTTCTTCTGCAGAAAGTTTTTTATATCCTCCACCAGCTGTCTCTCCTTCACCTGATAAAACTGCGCAAGCTCTCTCTCCTCCATGTCTCCCTGGCTTCTCACCGTTCCCGCGATGCAGAAAGCCGTCACAAGCACAAGGCACACAGTAGCCGCCCAAAATCCTGCAGTGCTTCCTATTCTCCTTTTCATCCTGTGGGCTCCTTTCCCTCAAAAACCTTTCTGAGTAATTGTAAAACTCTCTCCCTGGTGTCAGAAACTGGGCGTAATAACCAAAATAAGGGTGACTAGCCACTGCTTTGGAACCCGTTTTTGATTATTATGACCAGGTTCGTAACTTTGCCAGCGAGTTTCGCAATTACTTAAAAGACCTTTTGTTACTGTATGCTCATAGTAAAGGAATTGCTGTCCCATAAAACTCTCTCAAACGTTCTAATAGAAAAATTTTCCGGCTTTTTACTGGAATTCCTCCGCAAAAATACCACAGGACTGCAGAAATTCTCTGCAGCCCTGCGGCATTGCTTAATTGGTTCATTTTATGAGGAAATCATCTGACTATTTTGCTCCAGCCAGCTTTCTGGTATTGACTCTAAGGGTTTTGCTCTCCTTGCCGGGCCTAAACAGCAGGTAAAGGAAGCCTGCCAGCAAAAGAATGGCTGCTGCGGTTCCGATACCAAATGTGCCCGTGGTAATCAGCATACCGATCTGGTAGATGCACAGGGAAACCACATATGCAAGGCCGCACTGATAGCCGATGGCAAACCAGAACCATTTGGCATTGTTCATCTCTCTCTTGATGGCGCCCATAGCGGCAAAGCAGGGAGCGCACAGCAGATTGAAAACAAGGAAGGAGTATGCCGCAACAGGGGTCATGCTGCCTGCAAGATTGCCCCAGATTTCTGCGCCGTCCTCGGCAACCTCGGCAAAGCCGTAGAGAATGCCAAAGGTGCCTACCACATTTTCCTTTGCCACCAGTCCGGTGATGGCCGCCACCGCAGATTTCCATGCGTCAGCAGGCGCAAGATCGGACCATCCAAGAGGAGTAAATATCCATGCGATTGCATTTCCGATGCCTGCCAGAATACTGTGGTCGATCTCCATATCCTCAAGCATTCTGAACTGTCCGTCCACAAAGCCGAAATAAGTGGTAAACCAAATCACGATGGTGGAGAGAAGGATCACCGTACCGGCCTTCTTGATAAAGGACCAGCCTCTCTCCCACATGCTTCTGAGCACATTCCCAACGGTTGGCCAGTGATATGCGGGGAGCTCCATAACGAAGGGAGCCGGATCTCCTGCAAACATCTTTGTCTTTTTCAGAATAATGCCGGAACAGATAATTGCCGCAATCCCCACAAAATATGCGCTGGGCGCAACCCAGGCGGCACCGTCGAACAGCGCTCCTGTAATCAGGGCGATAATGGGAAGCTTGGCGCCACAGGGGATAAAAGTAGTGGTCATAATGGTCATCTTGCGGTCTCTGTCATTTTCAATGGTTCTGGAAGCCATTACGCCGGGAACACCACAGCCCGTACCGATCAGCATGGGAATAAAGGACTTTCCGGAAAGACCGAATTTACGGAAAATACGGTCCATGATAAAGGCAACGCGGGCCATATAACCGCAGGACTCCAAAAATGCCAGGAAAATAAACAATACCAGCATCTGAGGCACAAAGCCCAGTACGGCTCCCACACCGGCCACAATACCGTCAACAATAAGACCCTGCAGCCATGCGGCGCATCCGATGGACTCTAAAAGTCCGGTGATCAAAACAGGTATTCCGGGAATTTCCAGTCCAAAGAGACTCCAGCCATCCCCGAACAGGCCGTCATTGGCCCAATCGGTGGCCCAGGTGCCCACCGTTGTAACAGATACATAATAGACCAAAAACATAACCAATGCAAAAATGGGAAGCGCAGCCCACCTGTTGGTGACGATTCTGTCGATCTTATCGGAGGTTGTCATCTCTCTTTTGCCGCTCTTTGTACAGCAGTCCTTGATAATGGAAGAAATATATACATATCTCTCGTTGGTGATAATGCTCTCCGTGTCGTCGTCAAAGGCTTCCTCCAAAGCCTTGATCTGCGCCGATACGTCCGGAGCCTGCTTCATCTGTTCCTTGATCTTGTCATCCTTTTCCAAAAGCTTAATGGCGAAGAAGCGCCTCTGTTCCTTAGGAACCTCTGTTGGAAGCATCCCCTCCACCTGCTTGATCACAGCTTCAACCTCAGGGGCAAACTCATGCACAGGCACGGCCCCAGCCTTTCTCTGGGCTGCGCAAACAGCCTTGGCCACCGCCTTTTCAATTCCCGTTCCCTTTAAAGCCGAAATCTCTACAGTCTCACAGCCAAGTTTTTTGCCCAGCTTGTCGATATGTATTTTATCCCCTGATTTTTCTACCAGGTCCATCATGTTTACCGCCATGACAACAGGAATGCCAAGCTCCAGAATCTGCGTGGAAAGATACAGATTTCTTTCAATATTTGTCCCATCCACAATATTGATAATGGCATCCGGTCTCTCACCTATCAGATAATTTCTGGCCACCACCTCCTCTAACGTGTAGGGAGAAAGGGAATAGATGCCCGGCAGGTCCATAATGGTGACATCCGAAGCGCCGGCCGCATAGGCTTTCTTCAGCTTTCCTTCCTTTTTTTCCACCGTTACGCCGGGCCAGTTTCCCACAAACTGATTGGAGCCGGTCAGCGCATTAAATAATGTTGTTTTCCCGCAGTTTGGATTTCCTGCTAGTGCAATTTTAATCGACATTTCAATCTCCTTTACCCTCAGGACAGCAGTTATTATAAGCTATCCAAAATTAGTCATCGCTAACTCTTGTGCAAAAAAATTATTCCACCTCGATCATAGCGGCATCCGCCTTCCGAAGAGACAGCTCATAGCCTCTTACGGTCACTTCTACGGGATCTCCAAGCGGAGCTACCTTTCTCACAAAGACTTCAACGCCCTTGGTGATTCCCATGTCCATGATACGTCTCTTGACCGGACCATCCCCGGACAGCCTCTTTACCTTCACTGTCTGCCCACAGGCAGCCTCCTTCAGTGTCTTCATAATGCTCTCCTTTACTAAACCATGATTTTATTCGCCATGTCTTTCCCTATGGCCACTCTGGAATCCTTAATGTTTACAATCAGATTCCCACCGGTTTGAGATACCACCGTAACGGTTCCGCCGGTCACAAAGCCAAGGCTTTCCAGAAACTTGCGGGTTTCCTCCCTGCCTCCGACTTTTTTGATAACACTGGGTTCTCCCTCCCTTGCCATTGACAACGGCATCATCTCATCCTCTCTTCCGTTTTGACTGCTTCGTTCCAACTTGAAAACGATTTTCATTTCTACGAAAGTTAGTATACGCTAACACTTATTAGTTGTCAAGAACTCTTAGTATTTTTTTCTAAAAATTGCACAAACTTCAATTTCATGATAGAATAATAAACATTAAGTAACCATATTGGGGAGAGTACACAAATGATCGTAAACGAATCCGCCGAAAATTATCTGGAAACCATTTTGATATTGAGCAGAAAACTGCCTGTGGTCCGTTCCGTAGATATCGCCAATGAGCTTGGCTTTAAAAAATCCAGCGTCAGTGTGGCCATGAAGAATCTCCGTCTGAAAAATCATATTTCAGTGGATGATTCCGGCTTTATCACCCTCACCCCCTCCGGCAGGGCTATCGCCGAAATGATCTACGAGCGTCACGAGCTGCTCTCCTCCTGGCTGGAACGTCTTGGAGTTTCCAAGGAGACCGCCGCAGAGGATGCCTGCAAAATTGAGCATGTAATCAGCGCCGAAAGCTTTGAAGCGATCAAACGCCATGTGAAGGGCTGACGAATGCTTTTTGTATCCTGATGGATTCAGAAAAAACGCCCCACAGCTTAGAACCGCTGTGGAGCGTTTTTTGATTCGGTCAATTCTATTGTCTTTTACTGCTGTTTTCACAGACTATTCCTTACGCAATGTAAAATGCGACACCAGCTCGCTCATGGAAACTGCCTGAGCCGAGAGCTCTTCGCTGGTGGCCGAGGTCTCCTGCGCCGTTGCAGAATTGGACTGCACTACCTCCGATATCTGATTCACACCATTTTCCACCTGCTCCATGGCGTCCGCCTGCTGGCTTGTGAGCTCGCTTAACTCCTTAGAGGCTTCCGCAATGATCTTCACACCGTTTACCACCTCATCAATGGAAGCTGCCGCACGCCCTGCGGCCTTATTTCCCTCCTCGATTTCCGAAAGAGAGCCCTCAATCAGCTGCCTGGTATCCACTGCCGACTGTGCACTCTGCTCCGCAAGCTTTCTGATCTGCTCTGCAACCACTGCAAAGCCTCTTCCCGCTTCTCCGGCCCTTGCGGCTTCAATGGCAGCATTCAGGGAAAGAAGATTTGTCTGGCTGGCAATATCCTCAATTTCAGAAATAATATTTTCAATTTTCTGCGAGGTTTCATTGATTCTGTTCATGGCGCTTACCATAGCCTGCATCTCGCCCCGGCTGTGATCCGCCTCTTCGGCATACTTCTGCGCCTTCTTGTAGGTTTCCCCCACAGATTCCGCCGTCATCTGCACGCCGCTTGCGACATTGGCGATGGTAGCCTGCAGCTCTTCCACAGAGCCCGCCTGGTCCGTGGCCCCCTCTGCAAGAGCCTGGGCAGCGTTGGCAAGGTTCTCCGCTCCCGCAGACACCTGGTCGGACGCCTCCTCAATCTTCTGCATGGTATCGTTCATCTGACGGTTCATCCTGCGCATGGCATTCTTCAACGCTTCAAAATCGCCTGCATACTTGTCCTCTATCTTAGTGCTTATGGCGTAATTGCCGTTCGCCATCTCGCCTAAAAGCTCCCCTGCATCATTAATAATCAAGCTTAAGTCAACCGCCATCCTGCTTGCCTGAGCCGCAAGGCCGGCCACCTCGTCCTCTGTATCCGTCTTGGGAAATTCCTCTGTCAGATTTCCCTGGGCAAAGGTCTTAAAACGGGCCTCCAGGGCAGCTACCGGGTTGGCAATCCCCTTTGCAATGGAAGTGCCCAGACGTACAGCCAGCCAGAATGCCACTAAAATTGCCAGGACAATGATCAAAGTAAACACCAGGCCAATGATCCGGAGACTCATTTCCAGGCTGTCGCCGCCTTCCACCTTCAAATCCAACAGCATTCCCAAATCTGTATAGATCTGATCATACAAAGGATCCAGCTCCTCCCAGGCCCGCAGCTGGGCAGCCTGTTTTCTCACCCGGTCCGTGGTATTGCCTACATTGATCACGTCATCATCTATTTCCCAATAGGCTTCCAAGGCAGACAAAACGTCATTATAGGCTTCTTGTTCCTCCTGTGACGTGAGCATCTGCCCAATAGTCTCCATATATGTAAGAAACGCTTCCTTTTTTTCGTCATGGGTCTCCACAGAGGTATCGATCCACTCCTGCTCGTCGTAGCCAATCACCGCTCTCGTTGCGCTTCTCATATCCGCAAACGTCACCATCGCCTTTCCAATATCTCCCTGGGCAAATCCATAATTGGTCAGGGCATAGGAATATCTGGATAAAATCACAGCCAGCGCCGCCACTCCAAGAACAGCTGCCACGCTGGCAATGGCCGCCGAAAGCACAAAGCCTGTGGTTAACCTTTTTTTAATCTTCATTTTCTTTAGATTCAGCATAAATCATGTCCTTTCCGCAGGCGCCCCTGACAGGCACCTTCCATAAACTTACATTTCATTTTATCACTTACCGCCAGATAATCAACTGCTTTTAAAAAAATCTTGCGTCCCAAAGTAAACTATTATATGATATTAGCAGTATTTAATCTTACGACTATTGCATTTTCATTTTAATCCTGACAGAAAAGAGGTACTGCAATGACAGCAAACGAAAAGGCTCTGCTGATGCACGAAGAATGGAACGGAAAGCTGGAGACCGTTGCCAAAGCTCCTGTAAAATCCAGGGAGGATCTGGCCATTGCCTACAC
>NZ_CEWDFQ010000059.1:0-12136 GCF_982438285.1 Acetatifactor sp.
CATCCTGGAGAGCTGAAGGATATGGTGTGTTCGCCGGGCGGCACTACCATTCAGGCGGTGAAGGTATTAGAGGAAAAGGGCCTGCGCGCCGCTGTGATGGATGCCATGGAGGCATGTATCCAAAAATCCCGGGATATGTAGTCTTGGCAAGTCTTTGTCAATGGATGTTGGTTAAAGTGTTACAGCCTGGAAGGAAAAAACAGGAAAGTAAAATCATAAAACATTGACTTGACAAAAAAAACAGCTTCTGCTATGATAACCTGCGTAACAAATTTAACAAATCTGTAATAAATTAGTTAAAAAAGTGATATATTTTTTAACGGTTCAAATTTGTTGGAGGTAAAGAAAATGGCAGGAAGCAAAAGGCTGCTTGTGGGGCTTGCAGGATTTGCGGTATCCGTATCCCTGCTTGCACAGACAGGCATGACCGTACAGGCTGGCAGCTCAAATAATTACCTGGATGAAATAAGCGGAGGCGTAGCGGCCATATTGGACCCCGGCGCAACAAATACGACGGAGCTTTTGAACGCTACGGCAAAGGAATTAAACTTAAATTTCACTGCAGACGAGGAAAAATCCACCTTGGTTATGGCCAACGTGAAAAATACTCTGAACGTGAGAAGTGAAGCCAGCGAAGAGGCCGAAAAGGTCGGAATGCTGTACAAGGACTGCGGAGGCACCATTCTGGAAAGAAAGGATGGCTGGACCAAACTGCAGTCGGGAAACATCATTGGCTGGGCGAAGGATGAATATCTTCTGTTTGACGAGGAGGCAGAAGCCCTGGCAAACGATGTGGGAAAGATGATTGCAACCATTGCGGACACAGAGACCGTAAGAGTGAGAACACAGCCCAATACAGAAGCCTCCACATTGGGACTGCTTCCCAAGGGAGAGATCGTGGAGGTTTTGGAAAACCGAGAGGACGGATGGGTCTGCATTGACTATAACGGAGAAGACGGCTATGTAGCTGCCGAGTTTGCAGCCCTTGATTTTCAGATCGATGCCGGTGAGACCATGGAAGAGATTAAAGCCAGGGAAGCAGCCGAGCAGGAGGCAAAGCGCCATGTCAACTACGGCGAATATACAACGGATGCGGATACTACCATGCTTCTGGCGGCCCTGATTCAATGTGAGGCAGGGGGCGAGAGCTACGAAGGCCAGCTTGCGGTGGGCGCAGTGGTTATGAACCGTGTGAGAAGCGGCGCATATCCCGACAGCATCCACGGTGTGATTTACGCTTCCGGCCAGTTTACACCTGCCATGAGCGGCAAGCTGAACCGTGTATATGAATCCGGCAATATTTCCACAAGCTGTATTCAGGCGGCACAGGACGCCATAGCTGGCAACTCCAACGTAGGAGACCTGACACATTTCCGGCGGAATAATGGCCGCGACGGTGTGGTGATCGGCAATCATGTATTTTACTAAGGCAGCCATAAAGTAAAAAGGCGAGAGCATTCTGCGGAATAGAGCATTCCAAGGAATGCTCTCATTTTTTGTCAAAAGCGCAGAGATGTCCGTAAATGAACGATAAAACTTCTATCGTGCCAGAAAAAGAATTGCCAGCAGGGGGAATTTGTAGTAAACTGAATTCATAGTTTAAAAGAAAAAAGACAGGTAACAATAATAAGACCTGGCACTATGGAAAAGGGAGCGATTGCATGAATGAAATGTTAATTCTGTGGCTGGTTTTGCTGATTCTTTTCATTGGCATTGAGGCGGCTACCCTGGGGCTTACCACCATCTGGTTTGCAGGGGGAGCGCTCGTGTGCATTGTTGCGGCTGCGTTTCAGGCGCCTGTGCTTGTGCAGGTGATTCTGTTTTTTGTGGTATCCCTGCTTTTGCTGTATTTTACCAGGCCTGTGGCGGTAAAGTATTTTAACAAAGACCGGGTGAGAACCAATGTGGAAAGTCTGGTGGGCAGACAGGGAATTGTAATCAGCGAGATTGACAATCTCCAGGGAATCGGCCAGATTACCGTAGGCGGACAGGAGTGGAGCGCCAGAAGCGTCGATGACGGGACGGCGATTCCTGTTGGGGCAGTGGTGGATATTATGGCCATCAGCGGCGTCAAGCTGATTGTGCGGCTGGATCCGCAGATGCAGCAGACCCAGGCAGAATCAGGAAAATGAGACGGAGCATTTTTCAAAGCAAAACAAAAGAAAGTATAAGGGGGTGCCGATACCCTGACGGCACAGAAGGAGGTAGTATATGATTATTTTTATTGTACTGTTGGTTTTAATTTTGCTGATTTTGGTATCCTGTATCAAGATCGTGCCCCAGGCACAGGCCTTTGTGGTGGAGCGTCTGGGCGCTTACCAGGGAACCTGGTCAGTGGGCTTTCACCTGAAGGTGCCCTTTATTGATAAGGTGGCAAGGAAGGTAAACTTAAAGGAGCAGGTTGCGGATTTTCCTCCACAGCCGGTAATCACCAAGGATAACGTCACCATGCGGATAGATACGGTTGTGTTTTATCAGATTACGGATCCCAAGCTGTTTACCTACGGGGTGGAGAATCCCATGATGGCCATTGAAAATCTCACGGCCACCACTCTGCGAAATATTATTGGTGATCTGGAGCTGGATCAGACCCTGACCTCCAGAGAGACCATCAACACGAAGATGAGAGCGGCACTGGACATTGCCACAGACCCCTGGGGCATCAAGGTAAACCGGGTAGAGCTGAAAAATATCATTCCTCCCGCTGAGATTCAAAGCGCTATGGAAAAACAGATGAAGGCGGAGAGAGAAAGAAGAGAGGCAGTTACCAGAGCAGAGGGCGAAAAGAAGGCCAATATTCTGGTGGCAGAGGGTGAAAAGGAATCTGCGATTCTGCGCGCCGAGGCGGAGAAGCAGTCCGCTATTTTAAAGGCGGAGGCAGAGAAAGAAAAAATGATCCGCGAGGCAGAAGGCCAGGCGGAGGCAATTCTCAAGGTACAGCAGGCCAATGCGGACGGTATCCGTATGCTGAAGGAGGCAGGCGCAGACGAGGCGGTGCTGAAGATGAAGAGTCTGGAAGCCTTTGAGAAGGTTGCGGACGGCCGTGCCACCACCATTCTGCTTCCTGCACAGCTGGAGGGCATCGCAAGCCTTGCATCTGCATGGAAGGAAACCGCAAACAAAATCCAGCCTTAAAACATATAAAACGTGCGCCGCAGGCGCACTGAGAAACCGCGTTTGATTTTCCTGGAAAGGGAAAGGCCTGCGCGGTTTTTCCTTGCAAAGAAGCCATTGTGAAAAAAAACATCCTGTGATAGAATAAAAAAACGAATAACAATTATGGGAGGCATGCTTTATGAATTTAAAGGGGCGCGATTTTTTGAAACTGCTTGACTTTACGCCGGAGGAAATCAACTATCTTCTTGACCTGGCTTCTGAGCTTAAGGAGAAGAAGAAACAGGGAATCCCGGTGGATACCCTGAGAGGAAAAAATGTGGCGTTGATTTTTGAAAAGACAAGCACGCGCACCCGGTGTGCCTTCGAGGTGGCAGCTCATGATTTGGGAATGGGAACCACTTATCTGGACCCTTCAGGCTCACAGATTGGCAAAAAGGAAAGCATTGCGGATACGGCCCGGGTGCTGGCTGGCATGTTCGAGGGAATTGAATACCGCGGATTTGAGCAGGAAATTGTAGAGGAGCTGGCCAGGTATTCCAAGGTGCCTGTGTGGAATGGGCTTACCAATGAATTTCATCCCACCCAAATGCTGGCGGATCTTTTGACCATACGGGAGCATTTCGGACACCTGAAGGGAATCCGGCTTACCTATATGGGGGATGCCCGCTACAATATGGGAAATTCCCTTATGGTGGCCTGTGCAAAAATGGGAATGCACTTTACGGCCTGCACTACGGCAAAGTATTTTCCGGCAAAGGAGCTTGCGTCTCAGTGTGAGGCTATAGCAAAGGAGACGGGCGGCAGCATCCGCTTTACGGAGGATGTCAAACTGGGAACGAAGGATGTGGATGTGATTTATACGGATGTATGGGTTTCCATGGGTGAGCCGGAGCAGGTCTGGGAAGAGAGAATCAGAGAGCTGTCCCCTTATCAGGTCAATAAAAGCGTGATGGAGAACGCCGGGAAAAACGCCGTATTTATGCACTGTCTTCCGGCCTTCCACGATCTAAAGACAAAAATCGGCGCCCAGATGGGAGAGCGATTTGGCATTACTGAGATGGAGGTGACGGATGAGGTGTTTGAATCCTTAAACTCCCTGGTGTTTGAGGAGGCCGAAAACCGCATGCACACCATCAAGGCTGTTATGGCGGCAACCCTATGAAGCAGGAAATTTTAGAGCTTTTGCGGGGCAGAGAGGATTATGTTTCCGGACAGGAGCTGTGTGAGCGCTTTGGCGTGTCCAGGACGGCGGTCTGGAAGGCTGTGGAGCAGCTGAAAAAAGAAGGCTATCTCATTGAGGCTGTGAGAAACAGAGGATACCTTTTGCGGGATTCAGATGAGGTCTACAGTGGAAATGAAATTGCAGGAAGGCTTCGGACAAGGTGGGCGGGAAGGCCGGTTTACTTTTATGACAGTCTGGGCTCCACCAATCTGCAGGCTAAAATGGATGCGGAGAAAGGGGCCTGTCATGGCACCTTGATTGTGGCGGATATGCAGACGAAGGGACGGGGCAGACGGGGAAGGAACTGGAGCAGCCCGGCGGGAACCAATCTTTACTTTACGTTGATTTTGAAGCCGGATTTCTCTCCGGATACCGCTTCCATGCTGACCCTTGTGATGGCCTATGCCATTGCCAGGGGAATTGAGAAAACGGTATCCGGACAGGGGAAAGAGGAGCCGGATGGTCTGGAGATCGGCATCAAATGGCCCAACGATATTGTGGTGCATGGGAAAAAGGTTTGTGGGATTTTGACAGAGATGAGTGCCGAGCGGGATTATATTCATTATGTGGTCATCGGCTGCGGCGTCAATGTAAAAAAGCAGAACTTTGGGCCGGAGATTGCCTCTACGGCGGCAGCCTTGGAGGAGGAGCTGAAACAAAAAATATCCAGAAGCGGACTTTTGGCCAACGTGATGGAGGTATTCGAGCGGGAATATGAGGCCTTTGTGGAAACAGGGAGCCTGGAGGGTCTTAAGGACAGGTACAATGCCCTTTTGGTAAACCGTGACAGGGAGGTCTGCGTATTGGATCCAAAGGGAGAATACCGGGGAGTGGCAAGAGGGATCAACGACGCGGGAGAACTTCTGGTGGAGCGGCCTGAGGGCGGCCTGACTGCGGTTTACGCGGGAGAGGTGTCCGTCAGAGGCATTTATGGCTATGTATAGATTGCGGAGGCTGAAATGGACGATAAGAGAGTGGTGCTTTGCGGCGCCAACGCCTATGATATGAAATATTATTTTAATCCGGCTTTTAACGGCATTCCTGACTCTATTAAGGACGAGCTGCATATTATCTGTGTTTTGTTTACGGAGGAGGTAGGGGGGATTTTCACCATTGTATTTGAAGAGGATGGCTCGCTGTCTTTAGAGACGAATGCGGAGGAAGATGATATTTACTACGATGAAATTTCCAGCGGGCTGTTGGTTTCGGAAATCCGCAGAAAGCGCCAGGAGCTGCTGGAATCCTTAAGCCTGTATTACAGGGTTTTTATTTTGAAGGAAGATATTTCCCAGATTTTGAAAGAAGAGGAGCAGGGATAATTCTATGATTTTAGTGATTGATGTTGGAAATACAAATATGACGCTGGGAGTGTTTGCCGGGGAGACGGCGGCGGCAACCTTCCGCATGATGACCAAGACGCCCAGAACCTCGGACGAGTACGGGGTGATCATCACACAGCTTTTGAAAAACCGGGATATTGACGCGTCGAAGCTGGAGGGCTCCATCATTGCAAGCGTTGTGCCGGATGTGATGCACTCCTTAACCAGCGCCTTGATCCGCTATACGAAAACCAAGCCGCTGATTGTGGGGCCTGGTGTAAAAACGGGCATAAAGGTTGTGACGGAAGACCCCAGAGCCATCGGCGCAGACCGCATGGTGGATGCGGTGGCAGCCTACGAAAAGTACGGCGGGCCGGTGCTTGTGCTGGATTTCGGGACGGCTACCACCTATGACCTGATCACGGAAAAGGGCGAATTTGCGGCGGGCATTACCGCACCGGGGATACGTATCAGCTCGGAGGCTTTGTGGAAGGAGACGGCAAAGCTGCCCAACATCGAGATCAAAAAGCCCAAGTCTATTCTGGCCCAGGAGACCATAAGCAGTATGCAGGCGGGATTGATGTACGGACAGATCGGGCAGACGGAGTACATCATCAAGAAGGTGAAGGAAGAGAGCGGTCTGGACAATTTGAAGGTGGTTGCCACCGGAGGGCTGGGCAGAATTATCTCCGATGAAACGGATGCCATTGACATCTATGACAGCGCCCTGACCCTGGATGGCCTGCGGATCATTTATGAGAAGAACAGGACAAAGAGATGAGCGCGCTTAGGATAGGCGGCGTGACATTAAAAAATAATGTGATACTGGCTCCCATGGCAGGTGTTTCGGACCTGCCATTTCGCTTGCTGTGCCATGAGCTGGGAGCTGGGCTTGTGTGCATGGAGATGGTCAGCGCCAAGGCAATTTTTTATGGCAATAAGAATACGGAGCGGCTGCTTGACATTCATCCAAAGGAGCGGCCTGTTTCTTTGCAGCTGTTTGGGTCCGACCCGGTGATTGTAAGCGAGATGGCAAAAAAAATTGAGGAGCGGCCTTTTTCCATCCTGGACTTTAACATGGGCTGTCCTGTGCCGAAGGTGGTGAATAACGGGGAGGGCTCCGCTCTTTTAAAAAATCCCAGACTGGCGGCGCAGATATTGGAGGGGCTGGTTAAGGCGGTGCAAAAGCCTGTGACGGGAAAGATCAGGATGGGCTTTGACAAGGAGCATATTAACGCGGTGGAGATGGCCAAAATCGCAGAGGCCTGCGGCGTGGCAGCCATAGCGGTGCATGCAAGGACAAGAGAGCAGTATTACAGCGGCAAGGCTGACTGGGAGATCATTCGTGCGGTGAAGGAGGCGGTGAGCATTCCGGTGATTGGAAACGGAGATGTGGACTCTCCGGCCGCGGCAGAGCAGATGCTCTTAGAAACCGGCTGCGACGGTGTTATGATCGGCAGAGGCGCCCAGGGAAATCCCTGGATTTTCCGGGAGGTATCACAATATCTGGAGACGGGAGCCATACCCCGAAAGCCTGACAACGCAGAAAAGCGGGAGCTTATCCTTCGCCATGCCAGGCTGCAGCTGGAATACAAGGGAGAATACACCGGCGTCAGGGAGATGCGAAAGCATTTGTCCTGGTATACTGTGGGAATGCCCCATTCTGCCAGATTCCGCCAGATGATCAATGCGCTGGAGAGCATGGATGCGCTGATTCAGGGCGTGGAAGAGATCTTTCCGGACGTCTGAAGAGATTACTTTGGAAAGGCAGCCGGTCTTTTGCATACAAAAGGTTTCTGCGGCATATATTTATGCCATGGACAGGATCATTTATTTTTATACTGCCAGAGGACAAAGCCATGCGGAGGAAGGACAATTTCTTGCAAAGCCATGTCAGGTGTACCGCCTGCAGCAAAAGGATTATCTGCTGATCCGTGCAAGACTTGACAGAGGGCTGGTGAAGCGCTGGGAGGCGGAGGAGAGCCTCTTGGGGCAGAGGAAAGAGACTTTTATAGAAAGACCCTGGCATCAGCGGATTTTTCAAATGCCTGGAGAGAAAAGAAGAAGGAAGGCGATTGAAAAAAGGCGGCGTTACTGGGAAGCACAGCTTGCCCTGGTGCTGGAAATGTTTGGAGCAGAGGGGGAGGAGCTTCCTTTGGAAGACTGCTGTTTTTCCTGCGAGGAAGCACTGGAGCATCTGTTAAAGCCCAGGCAGAGCCAGGCTTCTGTTCCCGGGGAAATCTGGAGCAGGCTTTGGAGGGTGCCGGTGTTTGACGGCTTTCGGGAACCCCAGTGGGTGGAGCATATGATGCAGTATGCAGGGAATCCTCATTTTTTAATTTTGGGATATGATCCCGTGCTGCCCTTGCTGCTTAGGCGCTATGCCTGTAAAATGAAAAGCTTAAAATGGATTCTGCCGAAAGAGTGTTACCGGGAACCGCTTCAGGATTTTTTGGAGGACATTTATGAGGAATACGGACTGGCGGCAGCAGTGCAGGTTCTGGAACCGGGGAAGACCTTGAAACGGGCCGGGGTGGCATGCTGGGAACCCTCCTCTATTTTGGATTTTTCCGGGGAGGTGCAGATTCCCACGGGACAGATTGCAAAGGGGAGCATCTGGCTGGACATGGACGCTCTGGAGGAAAAGTGCAGGCGCATGGAAAGCCGGAATCTGGGAATCCGGTATGTTTCCCTGAAAAAGGAATGGAAACAGCCTGTATTGCCTTGACACTGTGGATAAAAATGGGTATAATACGGAAGTTAATTGGGAGTTTATTATTTTACGTGATAGAATCAAAATTAGGAAGGTGTTTGTCATGCAGGAGAAGAAGAACATTTTGACTTACGAGGGCCTCAGAAAATATGAGGATGAGCTACATGATCTGAAGGTGGTAAGACGTCAGGAGGTGGCTCAGAAAATCAAGGAAGCCAGAGAACAGGGGGATTTGTCCGAGAATGCGGAGTATGACGCGGCAAAGGACGAGCAAAGAGACATTGAGGCGCGGATTGAGGAGCTGGAAAAGATATTGAAAAATGCCGAGGTGGTTCTGGAGGACGAGGTAGACCTGGATAAGATCAATATCGGCTGCAAGGTGAAGCTGCTTGATCTGGAATACAGCGAGGAGCTGGAATACAAGATCGTAGGCTCCACGGAGGCAAACAGCCTGAAGGGAAAAATATCCAATGAAAGCCCGGTAGGAAAAGCGCTGATTGGGCGCAAAGTCGGGGACACCGTGGAGGTGGAGACACAGGCGGGGGGATTTTTCTTTAAAAATTTGGGAATCCAGAGAGGGAAATGATACCGCCGATCACAGATAAGGAGAGAAGAACGTGGCAGAAGCACAAAATCCGAAGGGACAGGAACAGGATATCAACCAGCTGCTTAAGGTGAGAAGAGAGAAGCTTGCGGCGCTTCAGGCGGCCGGCAAGGACCCGTTTCTGATTACCAAATATGACGTGACCCATCACAGCACAGATATCAAGGAACACTTTGAGGAACTGGAGGGAAAAACAGTCCGCATTGCGGGCCGTGTTATGTCCAAGCGTGTTATGGGCAAAGCCTCTTTTTGCAATATTCAGGACTTGCCGGGGAACATTCAGTCCTATGTGGCCCGCGACAGCATCGGAGAGGAGTCCTATGCGGACTTTAAAAAATATGATGTGGGAGATATTGTAGGTATTGAAGGGGAAGTGTTTAAGACAAAGACGGGAGAAATTTCCGTTCATGCCGGGAAGGTGACGCTGCTTTCCAAGAGCCTGCAGGTACTTCCTGAGAAATTTCATGGCCTTACCAATACGGATATCCGCTACCGCCAGCGGTACACGGATTTGATTATGAACAGCGAGGTAAAGGATACCTTTGTAAAGCGCTCTAAGATTATCAGCGCCATCCGCCGTTATCTGGAGAATCAAGGCTTTCTTGAGGTGGAGACTCCCATGCTGGTGTCCAATGCGGGGGGCGCGGCAGCAAGACCCTTTGAAACCCATTACAATGCCCTAGATGAGGATGTGAAGCTTCGCATTTCTCTGGAGCTGTATTTGAAGCGGCTGATTGTGGGCGGAATGGAGCGCGTTTTTGAGATCGGGCGCGTGTTCCGCAACGAGGGACTTGACACCAGGCATAACCCGGAGTTTACCCTGATGGAGCTCTATCAGGCATACACGGATTATCACGGCATGATGGATTTGACGGAGAATATGTTCCGCTATGTGGCGCAGGAGGTGTGCGGCACCACCTTGATTCCCTATGGGGAGGAAATGATCGATCTTGGAAAGCCCTTTGAGCGCATTACCATGGTGGAAGCGGTGAAAAAATATGCCGGGGTGGATTTTGACCAGATTCCCGATACGGAGGCGGCAAAGAAGATTGCAGATGAGAAGGGCGTTCATTATGAGGCCCGCCATGCAAAGGGAGATATTCTGAATCTGTTTTTTGAGGAATTTGCAGAGGAGCACTTGATTCAGCCCACCTTCGTGATGGATCATCCCGTGGAGGTTTCTCCCCTTACCAAGAGGAAGCCGGACAAGCCGGATTATGTGGAGCGTTTTGAGCTGTTTATCTACGGACGGGAGATGTGCAACGCCTACTCTGAGCTGAATGACCCCATCGATCAGAGAGAGCGCTTTAAGGCCCAGGAGGCTGCTTTGGCAGCCGGGGACGAGGAGGCCAACACCACGGACGAGGACTTTATGAATGCGCTGGAGATCGGTATGCCGCCTACGGGAGGCATCGGCTATGGCATTGACAGACTGGTGATGCTTTTGACAAATTCTCCGGCCATCAGGGATGTGCTGCTGTTCCCCACAATGAAACCATTAGACTGACGGACAGCCCGCAAACCCGCATGAAACCTGGGTTTGTGAGAAATCAGGTTTACTGCAGTTACAACAATTTTACTACAAATGAAAATCCTTGGATGAAAAGACACGGGACCGCCGGTACGCTGGCGGTCCCGTTCTGCTATTACGATATGGAGTTGAACAAACAATGAGAGAGAATTTTCATAAAAGGCTTGTGGCCGTCAAAACCGCAGATGCGATCAACGCGATCAATGGTGTACCGGTTTCTGCGGATGCAAAGCTCCTGTCAGAGAAGTGGGTCCGAGGGGAATTGACCGGAGAGCAGATGAAGCAGGAGTTGCTGGACCTCCATCGGAAGATTGCGGCAGAGGAGAATCGGAGCGATTATTGAGTTCAAAAGGCTGTGGGGCATGAAAAGCGTTACAGCAGCAGACCTATGGGGGAAACAGGATTGATTTCCCTTACAGACGTATAGTATCCCTTAAAACTGATATACTGATAAGGGAAAGTTTTTCCCGGAGTTGAAATTTCCCTTATTCTATGGTAAAATTTAAGGGAATAAAGGAGGGCGTAAGGGTATGCGTGCATTCAATTACTCCGCGTTCCGGGAACAGAAATGGGACTCGGAGATTTTGGGCCTAGTCGCGGCGATTTATAAAGAAGCCGGAAAGCAGGAACTATATCTGAAACAACGGCCAGAAGAATTGGAGAAACTGGTGGAGATTGCAAAGGTGCAGAGCACCGAGGCATCCAATGCCATTGAGGGCATCGTGACCACAAACACCCGTATCCGGCAACTTGTGCAGGAGAAAACGATGCCGAGAAACCGGGACGAGCAGGAGATTGCGGGTTATCGGGACGTGCTGAACCTCATTCACGAGAACTTCGACGCCATCCCCATCACCCAGAACTACATCCTGCAGCTCCACAAGATCCTCTACAGCCATATGAACAATCCCATGGCAGGCAGAACCAAAAGTGTGCAGAACTACATCAGCGCCACCTATCCCGATGGCCATGTGGAGACCTTGTTCACGCCACTGGCTCCCTATGAAACGCCGGAGGCCCTGGACAGGATCTCCGAGGAGTACAACCGGGTCATTGGGAACATGGAAGTGGAGCCGCTGATTGTCATTCCTGTGTTCATCCACGACTTTCTCTGTATTCACCCTTTCAACGACGGAAACGGCAGAATGAGCCGTCTACTGACCACACTGCTGCTCTACCGCAGCGGGTTTTATGTGGGCAAGTATATCTCGCTGGAGGCCAAGATCGCAAAAAATAAGGACCTCTATTATGATGTCCTGAGCCAGGCGCAGATCGGATGGCATGAAGGCACCGAAGATGTGGTTCCGTTCATCAAGTATCTGCTGGGGACCATTCTTTCCGCCTACAAGGATTTTGAAGATCGCTTTGCTCTGGTGGAGACCAAACTCCCTGCCCTGGAGACTGTGCGCCGGGCGACCATGGAGAAAATCGGCCGGTTTACGAAGCAGGATATCCGGGAACTCTGCCCTTCGCTCAGTATCAGCTCCATCGAAGGGGCACTGCGGAAATTGGTGGCATCCGGCGAGCTGAAGCGGGAGGGCTCTGGGAAAAATATTTGCTATTACAGATTAAAATGATTCCCCTCATCAGTCTTGCACTGCTATCCTGGAGACAGCTGCGTACGATGTAC
>NZ_CEWDFQ010000060.1:0-12095 GCF_982438285.1 Acetatifactor sp.
AATATGGGGAATGCAACTGTTTTACTTAAAAACGGCATATATATGGTACAAAAAGAATTGGGAAGAAAATCTATGAGTGATTTTCAAAATAAGCTTTTATCACTGATCATGGGGGTTATGCTTTTGGTGTCCATGCTTTTTGTGGGAAGGGAAGCGGCCCGGTATGTGACAGGACAAAATGTAAAGGTGCTAAAAGACGGGCCCTGTGTGGTGATTGACGCCGGACATGGAGGAGACGATCCGGGCAAGGTTGGAATCAACGGGGCCCAGGAAAAGGATATCAATCTGCAGATTGCCTTGCTTGTAAAGACATTTTTGGAGCAAAACGGCGTAAATGTGGTGATGACCAGGGAGGATGAGGATGGGCTTTACGACCGCAGCGCATCCAATAAGAAGGTTCAGGACATGAAAAACAGAATCGCCCTGATTGAGGGGGTCGATCCTGACATTGTGGTGAGCATCCACCAAAACAGTTACCCGGAGGAATACGTTCACGGAGCCCAGGTATTTTATTATGACGGGAGCAGCCAGGGAAAGGAGCTGGCCGAAGCCTTGCAAAGGCAGCTGATTGAAAGGGCGGACCCGGACAATACCAGGCAGATCAAGGCAAATGACAGCTATTATCTCTTAAAAAAGACATCTGTGCCCATCGTGATTGTAGAATGCGGTTTTTTGTCCAATCAAGAGGAGGCCGAAAAGCTGTGCACACCGGAGTATCAGGAGAGAATCGCCTGGGCCGTCCATATGGGGATATTGGAGTACTTAAACGAGAGCTGACCTGAAAAACAGATAGGTTTGTCAAACATTTCTTTTCCTTTTCTGTAATCTGTGATATACTACCCTTGAGTATGTGATTTTTCCGGAAAAGAGTCATAAGATGGAGACAAAAATTGTAAAACTGGAATGCGGGGACGGCATTTTGTCCCCGGAGGACAAGGCGGCGCTGAAAGAGGCCGGAGAGGTGTTGAAAAAGGGCGGTCTGGTGGCTTTTCCCACGGAGACGGTATACGGTCTTGGAGGGGATGCACTGAATAAGGCATCCTCTCAAAAGATATATGCGGCCAAGGGAAGGCCCTCGGACAACCCGTTGATTGTGCATATCTGCAGGTTTGAGGATATTTATCAGATCGCTTCTGAGGTGCCTGGAGAGGCGGAGAGGATCGCAAGGGCTTTCTGGCCGGGGCCTTTGACCATGATACTTCCCAAGTCCGATCTGGTGCCCAAGGAGACCACGGGGGGATTGGATACGGTGGCTGTGCGTATGCCATCTCATCCGGCGGCCAGAGAGCTGATTGCCTGTGCCGGGGGATTTGTGGCGGCGCCCAGCGCCAACACATCGGGAAAGCCAAGTCCTGCTGCGGCGCAGTACGTTGTGGAGGATATGCTGGGGAAAATAGATATGATCGTGGACGGCGGCCAGGTTGGAATCGGTCTGGAATCCACGATAATCGACCTGACGGTTTCACCGCCCCAGATACTGCGCCCGGGATACGTGACAAGGGAAATGCTGGAGAAGGTATTGGGAACGGTGGAGGAGGATCCCGTCTTGCTGTCTGGGGACAGCAAAAAGCCTCCCAGAGCGCCCGGGATGAAGTACCGGCATTACGCGCCAAAGGGCGAGCTGACCATCGTGCAGGGGCCTCAGGAAGAGGTGGTGCGCTACATCAATTCCCGGGCAGCCAAAGAGAAGGCAGAGGGAGAAAAGGTGGGAGTGATTGCAGCCACAGAGACGCTTTCACTTTACCGGGCAGATGTGGTCAAAAGTGTGGGCAGCAGAAGGGATGAGGAGGAAATCGCCAGACATCTCTATAATATACTGCGGGAATTTGACAGGGAAGCGGTTACTAAAATTTATTCCGAGGGCTTTTCCAGCCGGGGATTTGGAGAAGCTATTATGAACCGGCTTTTAAAGGCGGCAGGCTACAGAGTGGTAGAGTTAAAGGAGGATATGGAAAACATATGATCGCACTGGGAAGTGACCATGGTGGGTATGAATTGAAGCAAAAGGTGATTCGATATCTGGAAGAGCATAACATTCCCTATCAGGATATGGGATGCGGCAGCAGTGAAAGCTGCGATTATCCGGTGTTCGGGCATGCGGTGGCAAAGGCGGTGGCCTCCGGGCAGTGCGATAAGGGCATTGTAATCTGCACTACGGGTATCGGTATCAGCATTTCCGCCAATAAGGTGAAGGGGATTCGCTGCGCATTGTGTGCGGACAGTCTTTCAGCCAGGCTCACGCGGCTGCACAATGATGCAAATATGCTTGCCATGGGCGCGGGCATTGTGGGAGAGAACCTTGCGCTGGAAATTGTAGATACATTTTTAAACACGCCCTTTTCTGGTGAGGAAAGGCATCGAAGAAGAGTGGAACAGATCGAAAAAATTTAAAAAGAGGAAACAGGGAGGAAGAAAATGGGTAACGTAATTATCATGGATCATCCGCTGATTCAGCACAAGATCGGGCTGATTCGCAGAAAGGAAACGGGAACCAAGGATTTCAGGCAGACCATTGGTGAGATTGCCATGCTGATCTGCTATGAAGCCACCAGAAATCTGCAGCTGGATGATGTGGAGATAGAGACTCCCATCTGCAAAACAAAGGTTAAGGCTTTAAAAGGAAAGAAAATGGCCATTGTGCCCATCCTGAGAGCGGGGCTTGGCATGGTGGACGGAATGCTTGAGATGATTCCGGCGGCAAAGGTGGGGCATATCGGTCTTTACAGAGATCCCAAGACCCTTAAGCCTGTAGAATATTACTGCAAGCTTCCTGCGGACTGCGCAGAGAGAGAGGTTTTTGTTGTGGATCCCATGCTGGCTACCGGCGGTTCCTCCGTGGCTGCGATTCAGATGCTGAAGGACAGAGGCTGCAGGAATATTCATTTTATGTGTATTATTGCAGCGCCTGAGGGTGTGAAGGCTATGCGGGAGGCCCACCCTGATGTGGATATTTATATAGGAGCCATGGATGAGAAATTGAACGATCACGGCTACATTGTTCCCGGGCTTGGAGATGCCGGTGACAGAATTTTCGGCACCAAATAACAGAGGAAGGCATATGAGCGCGAAAAGAAAAGATTATATTACCTGGGACGAGTATTTTATGGGTGTGGCGCATCTTTCGGGCATGCGCTCAAAGGACCCCAACACCCAGGTGGGCGCCTGTATTGTCAGCAGCGATAACAAAATATTGTCCATGGGCTATAACGGATTTCCGTCTGGCTGCTCGGATGATGATTTTCCCTGGGAGCGGGAAGGGGAGGAGCTGGATACGAAGTACCCTTTTGTGACCCACAGCGAGCTGAACGCCATATTAAATTACAGGGGCGGCTCCCTTGAGGGGACAAAGCTGTATGTATCTTTGTTTCCCTGCAACGAATGCGCAAAGGCTATTATCCAGGCGGGCATAAAGACGGTTGTCTATGACAGTGACAAGTACGAGGGAAGCCCTTCCAACAGGGCGGCCAAGCGGATGTTCGACGCTGCGGGGGTTGCTTATTATCCGTATCATAAATCAGGGAGACAGATTCATATTGAAGTATAGAAAGGCGAGGTTACCAAAGAATTGAAGGGCTTTAGAAAGCTTGCTGCGATCCTGGTAATTGTGCTGCTGGCACAGACCTTTCGCGCCGATGGGGACGGGGCCATGGTGAGCGCGTCCACCACACAGCAGCAGATACAGCAGAAGGAAGAGGAAAAGGAAGCACTGGAGAATGAACTGAATCAGACCCAGCAGAATCTTGAGGGCTTGCGGGAGGAGCACAGCTCTCTTCAGGGAGAGCTGAACAATCTGAATACACAGCTGTCTGAAGTCAGTCAGAATCTGGAAGAACTGGAAAACCAGATTTCAGAGAAGGAGCAGGATATTCTGGAGGCACAGGAGGCGCTTGCACAGGCGCAGGAGAAGGAAGCCTGGCAGTATGACCTTATGGTGACCCGTATCCGCTATACCTATGAGCACAATGAAACAGATATACTCAATGCCATCCTGCGCATGGGAAGCTTTGCGGATATGCTCAATGCAGCCGGCTACTTTGAGAAAATAGCGGCCTATGATCAGGACCTTATGGCGGAATATACCCAGAACCGTCAGCTCATTGAAGAGGAGGAGGCAAGGCTTCAGTCTGACCGGGCTGAGCTTGAGAATCTGAAAACCCAGGCAGAGGCGGAGAAAAGCAAGGTTTCCGGCCTGATCAGCCAGACCTCCAATTCCATTACCCAGTATGCGGATCAGATATCCGACGCAGAAGCAGCGGCGCTGGCCTATGAGGCGGAAATCAAGCAAAGGGAAGAGGATCTGGACTACTTAAGAAAGAAGCTTCAGGAAGAGCTGGCCATGTCGCAGGCCGCTGCAAATGCTACCTGGCGGGATATATCGGAGGTGACCTTTGAGGAGGGGGATAGATATCTTCTTGCGAACCTGATCTACTGCGAAGCGGGAGGAGAGCCCTACGAGGGACAGCTTGCGGTGGGAAGCGTGGTGGTAAACAGAGTGCTGAGCGCTCTGTATCCGGATACCATTGTGGGAGTGATCTATCAGAGCGGACAATTTTCTCCGGCAGCCAGCGGACGCCTTGAGCTTGCCCTTGCCTCCAACAAGGCCACCGAGAGCTGCTACCGGGCTGCTGACGAGGCCATGTCCGGTGTGACCAATGTGGGAAACTGTGTGTACTTTCGGACGCCGGTGGAAGGCTTAAGCGGCATTAATATAGGCGGGCATGTGTTTTATTAAGGGCTGGCAGGTTGGCCTGGCTTCGCTGGACATGCGGCATAAAAAATGGGACTGTAATTTCTTACAGTCCCAAATCATTGAAAGCGCTCTGCAGACGGTCAAATTTATCCCTGTAAATCAGGGAGAGAAGATAATGAAGCCTTCTTAAGCAGCAGGACATAAGCCCGGGTGTGATCAGACCCTTGTCCAAAGCATCCGCCAGCTCGTCCAAGTCCGCCACCTGTATTTCTCCGCCGGGGTGAAGAATCACATCGGCCAGCAGGTCCGTCACTGTGAGCATGTTTTCTTCCCGGTCAAATTCATAATCCACGATGTCACAATACCAGTAGAGCAGGGAATTGTCCTCTCTGTAGAATTTGCTGACCTTGATGCCCTTTTTCAGATAATAGCAGGAACAGCCATGGCTGAAGCCTGTCTTGGGCTTTAAGGTGTTCCATTTTGTGACAATTATATCATCGTCAGCCTTGATGATGACATCGTCCTTTAAAAGCACAATTTCCTGTGGGATAATTCGCTTCCGATAAATTTTTAAAGGTTCCATTTTTCGTATCCTTTCATAGCTGGGAGAAGGGAAGAAAAGGCTTGGGAGGAATCTGTCTGGGGAACAGCTCCTTTTCCATCCACACCATGTCCTGCCATTTTCCTGCCTTATAGCCGGAGGCGGTAAAATGCGCAGCCATATGATATCCAAAGCTTTCGTGGAAGGCAATGCTTTCCGGGTGGGGGTAGGAGATGCAGGCGCAAAGGTTACAGACATGCTGGGCAAAGAGCAGCCTTTCCAATTCTGTATACAGCGCCCGGCCAACTCCATTTCTGCGGCAGCTTTGACGTACGTAGATGGAGGTTTCTGCAGACCAGGCGTAAGCAGCCCGGTCCTTGAAAGGGGAGGCATAAGCGTACCCGAGCAGCCCGCCGTCGGCTTCTGCCACCAGATAAGGGTAATTTTCCAAAGTATGGCAGATCCGCTCTTGGAATTCCCCGGGGGAGGGAACCTGGTACTCAAAGGTAATCATAGTGTTTTCCACGTAGGGTGCATAAATTTCCAATAACCCGGGAGCATCCTCGGCACAGGCGGTGCGGATATGCAGCATGATATTACTCCTTTTTGCGTTTGTCGTAATCTTTTACATTGCTTTGTACAAATCTTACTTCCTGAAAACAGGAAAGTCAACGAGAAACTGATTATTTTTTCAATTCTTGTCCCTCTGCTGGACTTTTTCGGAAAAATTGGGTATAATTTACTATAGACTTCGTTTTGGGGGACCCTATGAAACCAAAAAGGCATTACAATAAAAGCGTATATCGTTCTCTTGTCCTTGTGATGCAGCTGGGATTTGATATGCTGGTTCCCATCTGCCTGATGACGGCTCTTGGAATCTTTCTGGACAGAAAGCTTGGAACCTCCTTTTTTGTGATTCTATCGTTCTTTGCGGGAGCCCTGGCAGGAGCCCAGAATATATACAGGCTGGCAAAAAAGATCATGGAGACGGATGAGGACCATGAAAAAAAGGAGCGGGAAAAGAAAGATGAAGATAAATAGAACCCTTGCGGAAATGCTGGCCGGCATTTTCTTTCTTGGAATCGTCTGCCAGATCATAGGAGCCTTTGTGGTGTCAGACCAGCTGCTTTATGCAAAAAGCCTGTGGTTTGGGATACTGCTTGCGGGGGCCAGCGCCGTTCATATGTACCGTTCTCTGGATCGGGCGCTGGATTTAGGCAAAGACGCGTCAAAGATAATTTTCCGGGCCTATGTTATCCGCTATGTATTAATCTTTGCGATTCTGTTTATCATTATGACAACGGGGGCGCTGCAGCCTCTGGTGGTCTTTATGGCTTATATGAGTTTGAAGGTAGCGGCCTTTTTACAGCCGGTTACTCATAAATTATGGTGTAAGCTGGAGAGTTTGAAAAAGGGGAGGTGAGAATATGAGATATGGAATTCTGTTGTCCGGCGGCTCTGACATTGACTTTATGATACACGGAGTATTTCAGTATTCCTTTTTTGGGCACCAGGTGTGGATTACCACCACTCATGTGTGCCTTTTAATTGTAATACTTCTTATTCTAGGATTTGCCATTGCGGCAAATCGGGTGATGGCAAGAGCGAAGGAGATTCCCGATGGTTTTCAGAATGTGGTGGAGCTGATTGTGGAAAAGCTGGACGGTGTTGTGGATGGCCCTCTTGGGAAAAGCGCGCCAAAATTTTATAATTATATCGGTACTGTCTTTATTTTTATTCTAATCAGCAACTTTTCGGGTCTGCTGGGCTTAAGACCGCCCACTGCGGATTATGGGGTGACGCTTCCCCTTGCTCTTTTGTCCTTTGTGATTATTCGTTACAATCAATTCACATGCCAGTCTCCAAAGGAAATATGGGATGGACTATGCTACCCGCTGCCTCGCTGGCTGCCCTTGTGGATGCCCATCAATTTGATCGGCATTATCGCCGTGCCGATCTCTTTGTCGCTGCGTCTGTTTGCCAACATTCTTTCCGGCACCGTTATGATGGCGCTGGTTTATGGACTGCTTGGCTGGATTGCAGCTGTATGGCCGGCGGCGCTGCATGTATATTTTGATCTGTTTTCCGGTTCTATTCAAACCTATGTTTTCTGCATGCTTACAATGACCTACATTGCAGATGCAAGGGGAGAGAGCTGATCATAAAAATTCAAACATTTTAGGAGGAAAGAAAATGGAATTCAATGAAAACTTTATTTTAGGATGTTCTGCAATCGGTGCAGGCCTTGCGCTTATCGCCGGTATTGGTCCCGGAGTGGGACAGGGTATCGCGGCTGGACACGCCGCTGCCGCTGTGGGCCGCAATCCCGGCGCAAAGTCGGACATCACCTCTACGATGCTTTTGGGACAGGCCGTTGCGGAGACAACAGGTCTGTACGGTCTTTTGGTTGCCATGCTGTTATTGTTTGTAAAGCCCTTACTGCCCTAAAAGCCCCATGAATAAAGATCTATTGCTTCAATAGAAGAAAGGAGGCAAACATGGAGAGGCTGTTTGACCTGGACTGGCAGCTTCTGGCGGACTCTTGCCTTTCGATTATTGCGATTTTTTTTCTGTTTCTGGCACTGAGCTATCTTTTGTTTAATCCGGCCAGAAAAATGCTGAATAACCGCAAGGATAAGATAAAAGGAGAGCTGGACGAAGCCCAAAGGAGCATGGAGGACGCCGGCAGGCTGAAGGCGGAATACGAGGAAAGGCTGAAAAATATTGACAGGGAGGCGGAGGAAATTTTAAGCTCTGCCCGCAAAAAGGCGCTGGCAAATGAGAGCCAGATTCTTTCCCAAGCAAAGGAGGAGGCTGCCCGCATTCTGGAGAGAGCCCGCATGGAGGCTGAGCTGGAAAAACAGAAAATGGCTGACAATATGAAAAAGGAAATGATTTCCATAGCGTCCCTGATGGCGGGCAAGGTGGTGTCTGCCACTGTTGACACTGCTGTGCAGAACCGTCTCATTGAGGAGACCCTGCAGGAAATAGGTGAGAGCACATGGCAAAGTTAGTTTCAAGGATATACGCAGAAGCCCTGCTGGAAACGGCGGCTGAGACCGGAAAGGGCCAGGAGATGCTGGAAGAAATCGAAGCAGTGAGTGAAATCCTGGAACAGAATCCGGAATTTGACACACTGATGAAGCATCCGGGTATTCCAAAGCAGGAAAAGGCTGGGGTTGTGGAGCGTGTCTTTCGGGGGCGTGTGTGCGATGAGATTACCGGTTTCTTAAAGCTGGTGGTGGAAAAGGAGCGCTATAGTCAGCTGCCCGCAATTTTCCGGCATTTTATGGGCCAGATGAAAAAGCTGCAGAAAATAGGCGTGGCGTATGTCACTACAGCCTTTGAGCTGACAAAGACCCAGAAGGAGCAGGTAGAAAAGCGGCTTTTGGAGACCACAGGCTATGTAAAGCTGGAGCTTTATTATGATATTGATCCGCATTTGATTGGCGGAATGGTGATCCGCATAGATGACAGAGTGGTGGACAGCAGCGTCCGCACAAAGCTGGATCACTTGACAAAACAACTATTAAATATCCAACTGGGCTAAGCCGTTGGAAGAAAGGTGAGACATCTCCATGAATTTAAAACCGGAAGAGATAAGTTCCGTGATCAAGGAACAGATTATGAGATATGCGGCAGATCTGGAAGTGTCCGATGTGGGGACAGTCATTCAGGTTGCCGACGGTATTGCCCGGGTACATGGGCTGGAAAAGGCCATGCAGGGCGAGCTGCTTGCGTTTTCTGGCGATGTATACGGTATGGTGCTCAACCTGGAAGAGGACAATGTGGGCGTGGTGCTTCTTGGAAACGCTGAAAATGTCAATGAAGGAGATACCGTGAAAACCACGGGACGGGTGGTGGAGGTTCCAGTGGGCGACGCTCTTTTAGGGCGCGTTGTGAATGCGCTGGGACAGCCAGTCGACGGACGGGGCCCTGTGCTTTCCAATCAGTTTCGGAGAATTGAGAGGGTGGCAAGCGGCGTTATTACCAGGAAAAGCGTAGATACACCGCTGCAGACGGGGATCAAGGCCATTGACTCCATGGTGCCCATCGGACGGGGGCAGAGAGAGCTGATTATCGGAGACCGGCAGACGGGAAAGACTGCCATAGCCATTGATACCATAATTAATCAAAAGGGACAGAATGTAAAATGTATTTATGTGGCCATAGGGCAGAAGGCCTCCACTGTGGCAAACATTGTAAAAACACTGGAGGAGCATGGAGCCATGACCTATACCACTGTGGTGATATCCACAGCCAGTGAGCCGGCTCCCATGCAGTACATTGCGCCCTATTCGGGCTGCGCCATCGGTGAGGAATGGATGGAGAAGGGGGAGGACGTGCTGGTGGTTTATGACGATTTAAGCAAGCATGCCGCCGCCTACCGCACCCTTTCTCTGCTGCTGCGCCGTCCCCCCGGACGCGAAGCATATCCCGGCGATGTGTTCTATCTTCACTCAAGACTTTTGGAGCGCGCTGCCAGAATGAGCGAGGAATACGGAGGAGGCTCTCTTACGGCCCTTCCCATTATAGAGACCCAGGCGGGGGATGTGTCTGCCTATATTCCCACCAACGTGATTTCTATTACCGACGGACAAATTTATCTGGAGACGGAAATGTTTAACTCCGGCTTCCGTCCTGCGGTAAATGCGGGACTTTCTGTTTCCCGGGTGGGAGGAGCGGCCCAGATCAAGGCGATGAAAAAGATAGCCGCCCCCATTCGTACAGAGCTTGCCCAGTACCGGGAGCTGGCTGCCTTTTCTCAATTTGGCTCCGAGCTGGATGCGGACACCAGAGAAAAGCTGGCTCAGGGCGAAAGAATCAAGGAGGTGCTGAAGCAGCCCCAGTATCAGCCCATGCCGGTGGAATATCAGGTTATCATTATTTATGCGGTGACACGGAAGCATCTTCTCGACGTGCCTGTGGAGGAGATCACAGGATTTGAGCAGGGATTGTTTGAATTTTTGGATACCAGATATCCGGAGGTGCCGGGGAAAATCAGAGAGGAAAAAGAGATTTCGCAGGAGACGGAGACGCTGCTGGAGAAGGCTATCCGTGAATTTAAGACTTCCAGATAATCTGCGGGATCTAAATTTGTATTGGAAAGAGAGGGCAGAATATGGCATCCATGCGAGATATCAAGCGCCGTAAAAGCAGTATTCAGGGAACCCAGCAGATTACAAAGGCGATGAAGCTGGTATCTACCGTGAAACTGCAGCGCGCCAGGGCAGACGCGGAGAGCTCCAAGGCCTATTTTGACTGTATGTACGAGACGGTAAACCACATTCTTTCCCGTGTGGGGAATTTGGAGCACAGATATTTAACTCCGGGGAAGGCCCGGAAAAAGGCTGTGATTGTCATCACCTCCAACAGAGGACTGGCGGGCGGCTATAACTCCAGTGTGGTAAAACTGGTGACACAAAACAGTGAATGGACGCCGGAAGATATTAAAATTTACGCCATTGGAAATAAGGGCCGCGATGCGCTGCAAAGAGGCGGCTACCATGTGGAGGCGATGGATTCCAGGATCATGGAGGAACCTGCCTATGGGGATGCCATGAAGCTGGCGGGGAGACTTTTGGAGGAATTTTCCAAGGACGAGATCGGCGAAATTTATCTTGCATATACTTCTTTCAAGAATACCGTGAGTCATGAGCCCGTTTTGCGCAGACTTTTACCGGTGGAGCGAAATCTGGACGGAGAAAGCCGGGAAGAAAGCAAGGGCCCGCTTATGAATTTTGAACCCCGGGAGTCAAAGGCGCTTGATCTGATTATTCCAAAGTATGTTACAAGCCTGATTTATGGCGCCCTGGTGGAGGCTGCAGCCAGCGAAAACGGCGCAAGAATGCAGGCTATGGATAATGCGACAAACAATGCAGAGGATATGATAAACGATCTGGCAATCAAGTACAACAGAGCGCGCCAGGGTTCCATTACCCAGGAGCTCACAGAGATTATCGGAGGCGCGGAAGCCCTTCAAATATGATGGAAGCGATGTCCGTCAAGGCGGACAGGGAGGTATAGAAATGGCAGGAGAGAATATAGGAAAGATTACCCAGGTCATCGGAGCAGTTTTGGATATCCGGTTTGACCAGGGAAAGCTGCCTAAAATAAATGAAGCAATTCGGATTCCTACCAGGGATGGCGGTGAGCTGACGGTGGAAGTGTCCCAGCATTTAGGCGACGACACAGTCAGATGTATTGCCATGGGGTCCACTGACGGGCTGGTCAGAGGCATGGAGGCGGCTGCCACAGGCGCTCCTATTTCTGTTCCCGTAGGGGAAAAAACATTGGGCCGTATTTTCAACGTGCTTGGACAGCCGATAGATAATCTGCCGGCTCCGGAGGGCGTGGACTATGAGCCCATCCACAGGCCAGCTCCGGATTTTGAAGAACAGTCCACAGACACGGAGCTTTTGGAGACAGGAATCAAGGTGGTTGATCTGCTCTGCCCGTATCAGAAGGGCGGAAAAATCGGCCTGTTCGGCGGCGCAGGCGTGGGGAAAACGGTATTGATTCAGGAGCTTATCCGCAATATTGCCACAGAGCACGGCGGCTATTCCGTGTTTACCGGCGTGGGGGAGCGCACCAGAGAGGGAAACGATCTTTATCATGAGATGAAGGAGTCCGGAGTCATCGATAAGACTACCATGGTGTTCGGACAGATGAATGAGCCTCCCGGAGCAAGAATGCGGGTGGGTCTGACTGGCTTAACTATGGCGGAGTATTTTCGGGATAAGGGCGGAAAGGACGTACTTTTATTTATTGATAATATATTCCGTTTTACACAGGCGGGGAGCGAGGGGGCTGCCCTGCTGGGACGTATGCCCTCCGCAGTTGGCTATCAGCCCACTCTGCAGA
>NZ_CEWDFQ010000061.1:0-12049 GCF_982438285.1 Acetatifactor sp.
GGTATGGGGAGTGTCCAAGTGCAAGGAAGCTTTTGAATATCAGGAAAAAGCGGGCGAGGAGTGTTTTAAAATTATATTTGACTGGTCAAAATAAGATGAAATGCTTGACCATACACACATATGCATAGATTCGAAGAGAGGCTCAAGCAGTGCGATGGCACAGCCTTTTGCGGCTTTGATGGAAGCAGACGCTTCTGAAACTCATGGCAAGGTCTACGCATTTTCTTTTGTATACAGTGGCTCTTTTCAGATAGAAGCTGAGAGGGACTCTGTGGGACAGACGAGAATCAATGTAGGTATCTCGCCTTTTGATTTTTGTTGGACATTGAAAGAAAATGAAACCTTTCAGACTCCGGAGGTGGTGCTTGTATATTCCAATCAGGGAATTGGAAAGATGAGCCGAATTTTTCACAATCTATATAGAAAGCGTCTTTGCAGGGGAATATACCGGGATAAGGTAAGGCCCATGGTCATTAATCATTGGGACGCAACCGGTGTGAATTTCGAGGAGGAACAGCTGATACGCATTGCGGATTTCGGGGCAGGTATCGGGCTGGAGCTGTTTGTAATGGATGACGGATGGTTTGGTGATGCGGGGGAAGGCGTGCGTCCTCTTGGGGACTGGTTTGTGAATAAGAAAAAGTTCCCCAATGGGCTTAAAAATATGGTTGATCATATTAACAAATCCGGGATGGGTTTTGGAATTTGGTTTGAACCGGAAGTGGTTTCTCCTGAGTCTCATCTGTATCAAGATCATCCTGAATGGTGCATGAAAGCGCCAGGTAAAGAAAGCACTCAGATGTTTCATCAGCTTCTGTTAGACTTTTCCCTGCCGGAGGTACAGGAATATATTGTAGATACAGTTTCGAATGTTTTGGACTCAGCGAATATTGTATATGTAAAATGGGATTTTAACCGTAATATTGTAGAGACAAAAAATCAAATGCAGCGCCATAAGTATATCCTAGGGGTGTATCGGGTACTGGATATATTGACAGAAAAATACCCCAATGTGCTGTTTGAGGGCTGCAGCAGCGGAGGAGGACGTTTTGACCCAGGAATGCTTTACTATATGCCTCAAACCTGGACCAGTGATAATCAACAGGCAATGTCACGATTGAAAATACAGCATGGCATGTCCATGATTTATCCTGTTGTTTCCATGACCGCTCATGTGGGACAAATTGATTATGGAGTGGACAAATATAATAATCAGCTGAATACTGCGGCTATGGTTGCAATGGGGGCAAATTTTGGCTTTGAAATGGATTTGAGCAGACTATCGAAAGCAGAGCTGGAACAGGTGGGAAAATATGTGCAGATTTACAGAAGCATACGTGGTACTGTCCAATTTGGAGATTTCTATCGTTTATCCAGTCCGTTTGAAGAGGAAAACACAGCATGGGAGTATGTAAGCGAAAATCAAGTTGTGCTGTTTACATTTCAGAAAAGCTCGCAGGTGAACGGAGAAGAGTGGAGGATTCTTTTTCAGGGACTTGACGAAACGGCAGTTTATGAATCAGAAGGAAAAGAATATGACGGAGAGGTCTTAATGAAACTGGGATATCGAGTGCTCTTAGGAGCATTTGTAAATGAAAGTCATTGTTTTATATTTAACAGAGTAAAATAAGTATTTTATGTATAGTGAGGAGTAAACCTAATGAAACCCAAAGTTGTATTTATGCCACATGCAAATATTCAATATTCTCAGCTGCCCCCTGAAAGGAGACTGTGGGTCATCGAAAACTGTTATGAAAAGCTGTTTGATCTGATAAGGGAAGGAGACTATAAAATCGCATTTGAAGCAAGCGGCATTACCATAGAGGAAATGGCAAAAAAGCACCCGGATGTCTGAATAAATTAAAGGAGCTGATTGCACAAGGAAAGGTTGAGCCGGTATCCTCCCCCTATATTCATTTTATGCTTGCCAACGTCCCCAAAGAGATAGGCGCCCATTCCTTGAAGCATTCCCTGGATGTTTGGGAAAAGTACGTGGGAAAGCGGCCTGAAATAGGGTGGAATCCGGAATGCGGCTGGGCGGACTATATTTTGGAGATTTATAAGGAAGCAGGTATTAAAGCGCTGGTTATGGACGCAGATTCGTTTTTCCTTTCCTTTGGTGAAATAAGAAAGGCCACAGATTTGAAATTCGATGTGCAGGGACACTCCAACAAAAATCATCTGTTTAAAATTGAAGAATATATTCAGGATAAGCCGGAGTTTTTAAAGTTTATTACAAATCCGTCTATTGCTCCAAATGGCATGAAAATGATATTTCGAAGCGATTGCATGGCTAATCTGCTGTTGTGGTATTTAATGGGAGCTACGGAGGATATGAGAGAAGAGCCTATTAATATGAAAGAAATAAAAGCCATGTTTGCAAAATGGAAGGACAGGATATGTGAGACGGGAGGCTTCATAATGCCGTATGCAGAAGATGCGGAATACATAGGCTCCAGTGCGTATTTTTATGTAAAGCAGTTCAATGAAGCCAGATTTTTTGAAGCTGAACCGAAAAGTGTAGATAGATTTCAGGAAATTTTGGAAGCGGCTAAGGAGGCCGGATATGAATTTGCTACTCCGAGCGAGGTTTTGGATGAAGGAAATCTGTTAGAGAATCCCTATGTAAAATGTATTGAAAATGGAGTGGCCTGGCATGGAGGAACTGCAAAGGCATGGGCGAACACGGACTATTCACGCATTATGGATCCGGTATGCCTTTTCATTTTTAATGGCATAAAGGAAGTGGCGGGACAGCTGGGGGAAACACTGGATAATCTTGACGCGGATCTGGAACGGGCTATGAGGGCCCTGGCCAGTGCATGGGTGTCTGATTCGCGTTGGCCTCCGGCGCCTACCAGCCCAGGGCGCTTTAATGTGCAGGAAAGCTTGGAAGATATGTATGCGGCAAACGCAGCTATTGAAGCGGCAATGAAAAATAACAGCGTGGAAAAAATGAAGGGATTGTACTCTTCTTCCTTAATGTATACGCAGATTCAATTAATTGAGAGTGTATTAATGAATAGAAAATATTTTGGAGAATAGGAAAAGACCTGTCAACATATATTTTCCTTAAGAAAAGCCGCGGAGGGGATTACCATTTTTCACTCCTTTCAAAATGTGATAAAAAAAGCCATTTCATTGGAAATCATTGGGATTATCCTGGTGGCTGGCCTGATCATCTTTTTAAGAACCAAGGAAGAGGACAATATATATCCCACTTCCGGGGAAGCATTGGCACAGGAATCTGACAACGGGGATTATATAAAATGGGTGGACTTTACAGTATCTTACGAGGCATTATGCCGGGCTTATGCCTGGGACGTGGACACTCATGGGACGACCCATGAGGTGGATTGGATTGAGCTTTTGGCCTATACGGCTGCAAAGACAGGAGGAGAGTTTGACAGTAAGGCGCTGTCTGTGCTGGAAAAGGCTGCGGAAGCCTTGTCGGAGGGAGAATGCAGTATTGAGGAGCTGACCGGGGACTTAAAATATTATTCCTACTATCACGAGGCCTACGATGCAGTACTTGGGGGAATGGTGGGGGAGTATGAGGAGGAGATGGAGGATGAGAACGGGGAAATGAAATACCAGTCCAGGTATGGCTTGAAGGCATATTTCCCTCTGGCCCGCGGCTTTGACTATTCCCATTATGATGATTTTGGGGTGGGCCGCAGCTACGGGTACAAGAGAAAACATCTTGGGCATGACATGATGGGACTTACGGGTACACCCATCATGGCCGTGGAGTCCGGATATGTGGAAGCGTTAGGGTGGAACCAGTACGGCGGCTGGCGTATCGGTATCCGGAGCTTTGACGGCAGACGCTACTACTATTACGCCCATTTAAGACAAAACTACCCCTATGCAGAAAATCTGGAGGAGGGAAGCATTGTCACTGCGGGAGATGTAATCGGCTACATGGGACATACCGGGTACAGCACCACGGAAAATGTAAACAACATAGAAGTGACACATCTGCACTGGGGACTGCAGCTGATCTTTGACGAATCCCAGAAGGAAGGAAATAATGAAATCTGGATCGATCTCTATGCGCTCACAAGATTTTTGGCGAAGCACACGCAGCCTGCACAGAAGGTGGAGGGCACCAAGGAATGGGTCAGAACAAACGACATTATCGACCCGAGCGTAGAGGAGGCGCTTCAGGCGGGGAGCTGAGCAAAATAACAGTTTGGTCCGCGCCTGTTATTTTTTTGTCAAAAGGCATTGCAAAAGAACCCACCCTATGATAAAATAAGCACAGTGGAAATGACAAAAAAATAACAATCATTGATTGGAGGAAAAACAAATGGCAAAGAAAGTTGTATTGGCGGGTGCCTGCCGTACTGCTATCGGCACAATGGGCGGTACGCTCAGCACCACTCCCGTAGTTGAGCTCGGCGCAATCGTAATCAAAGAGGCTTTGAAGAGAGCGGGAGTTGCCCCCGAGGCTGTGGATCAGGTTTACATGGGCTGTGTAATCCAGGCGGGACAGGGACAGAACGTTGCCCGTCAGGCTTCCATCAAAGCCGGACTTCCCATTGAAGTGCCTGCAGTAACCATGAATGTAGTGTGCGGCTCCGGCTTGAACTGTGTAAACCAGGCGGCTCAGATGATTATGGCGGGAGATGCCGATATTGTAGTTGCCGGCGGAATGGAGAACATGTCCATGGCTCCCTATGCGATTCCTCAGGGCCGTTATGGTTACCGTATGGGCAATGCAACCCTGGTGGACACCATGATTAAGGATGCTCTGTGGGACGCATTCAATGATTATCATATGATAAAGACGGCGGACAATATCTGCGAGGAATGGGGACTTACCCGTGAAGAGCTGGATGAGTTTGCTTTAAAGAGCCAGCAGAAGGCAGAGGCGGCGCAGAAGAGCGGAGCGTTCAAGGCAGAGATCGTTCCCGTTGAAGTAAAGAAGAAAAAGGAAACGATTGTTTTTGATACAGATGAAGGCCCCAGACATGGCTCTACCATGGAAGGCCTGGCAAAGCTTCGTCCCATCAATCCGGGCGGTTTTGTCACCGCAGGAAACGCTTCCGGCATCAATGACGGCGCTGCGGCTATCGTAGTGATGAGCGAAGAGAAGGCAAAGGAGCTTGGCGTAAAGCCTATGGCAACCTTTGTGGCAGGCGCTCTTGCAGGCGTTCGCCCTGAGGTGATGGGAATCGGCCCCGTGGCTGCAACAAAGAAGGTAATGGCAAAGACCGGCATGAAGATTGAGGACTTTGACATCATCGAGGCAAATGAGGCCTTTGCAGCGCAGTCTGTTGCGGTAGGCAAGGACCTTGGCATTGATGTGGACAGACAGCTCAATCCCAACGGCGGCGCCATCGCGCTGGGTCATCCTGTGGGAGCGTCCGGATGCCGTATCCTTGTGACCCTTTTGCATGAGATGCAGGCAAAGGGTGCAAAGACGGGTCTTGCTACGCTGTGCATCGGCGGCGGCATGGGCTGTGCTACCATTGTTAAAATAGAAGATTAAGGCTCTGGCAGGGGAGTACCCTGCGATAAAGGCGGAAAAGCATTTGTCCTGCGCACAGGCAGGCAAATGCCTTTTCGACTTTTTTCATGCCGTTATAATTTTAAATGCGCTAAGAGCGGCGCAGAAATGAGGAGAACCATGGAATATATTTTATATGAGCAGAAGGGCAGCTATGCCATTATCACCATCAACCGGGAAAAAGCTTTAAATGCGCTGAATTCCACAGTGCTGGAGGAGCTGGACCAGACCCTGGATATGGTAAATTTAGAAGAGGTAAGAGCGCTGATTCTCACGGGCGCCGGAGAGAAGTCCTTTGTGGCAGGCGCGGACATCGGCGAGATGAGCACCCTGACCAAGGCGCAGGGAGAGGCTTTCGGCAAGAAGGGAAATGATGTTTTTCGCAAAATAGAGACATTCCCTATCCCGGTGATCGCAGCGGTAAACGGCTTTGCCCTGGGCGGCGGCTGTGAGCTTTCCATGAGCTGTGACATCAGGATTTGTTCCGACAACGCAGTGTTCGGACAGCCTGAGGTGGGACTTGGAATCACGCCTGGCTTTGGAGGAACCCAGAGGCTGGCTCGTCTGGTGGGGGCCGGCATGGCAAAGCAGATGATTTATACGGCGCGAAACATTAAGGCGGAGGAGGCTTACAGAATCGGCCTGGTAAATGCGGTGTATCCGAAGGAGGAGCTGCTTCCCGCAGCGGAGAAGATGGCTGCAGGCATTGCAAAGAATGCGCCTATCGCGGTGCGCAACTGCAAAAAAGCAATCAATGAGGGCCTTGACGTGGATATGGATCAGGCTCTTGTGATTGAGGAGAAGCTTTTTGGAGACTGCTTTGAGACCCAGGATCAGAGGTATGGCATGGCGTTTTTCTTAGACAAAAATAAGGAAAAGGTGAAGGAGCCCTTCAAAAACTGCTAAGAGCAAAATAAGCAAAGAGAACATAGAAAAGCATAAGGAGGAAATTTCAATGAAGGTTGGTATTATCGGAGCAGGCACCATGGGTGCCGGAATCGCACAGGCTTTTGCCATGACGGATGGATATGAGGTATGCTTATGCGATATCAAGCAGGAATTTGCAGACGGCGGCAAGGGCAGGATTTTAAAGAACCTGAATTTCTTAGTGGGCAAGGAGAAGCTTACCCAGGAGAAGGCGGACGCCATCGCGGCAAAGATTGTGACGGGACTTAAGGATATCTGCACGGACTGCGATCTGGTGATCGAGGTGGCTCCTGAAAATATGGAGATTAAGAAAACTACTTTTAAGGAGCTGCAGGATATTGTAAAGCCTGACTGCATTTTTGCAACCAACACCTCATCCCTTTCTATCACAGAGATGGGAGCTGGGCTCGACAGACCTATGATCGGCATGCACTTCTTCAATCCTGCGGACAGGATGAAGCTGGTGGAGGTGATCGCAGGAGAGAATACACCTGTAGAGCTGGTAGAGAAGATCAAGGGAATCGCTGCTGAGATTGGCAAGACTCCCGTTGAGGTAAAGGAAGCGCCCGGATTTGTGGTGAACAGAATTTTGATCCCCATGATCAACGAGGCTATCGGCATTTATGCTGATGGTACCGCAAGTGTATCCGATATCGACGAGGCTATGAAGCTTGGTGCGAATCATCCCATGGGGCCTCTGGCGCTGGGAGACCTGGTAGGTCTTGATATCGTGCTGGCTATCATGGAGGTAATCCAGAACGAGACAGGAGATCCCAAGTATCGTCCTCATCCCCTGCTCCGCAAGATGGTTCGTGCGGGCAAGCTGGGAAGAAAGACAGGAAAGGGCTTCTACGATTATACAAAATAGGCGGATTTGATCAGCGGCGCGGAGGGCAACCTCTGCGCTGCAAGTCTGCTTTCTGAATACAAAAACAACGTTATGGAGGAATTAAAATCATGGATTTTACCTTAAAGAAAGAACATGAAATGGCACGGACGCTCTTTCAGGAGTTTGCGGAAAAGGAAGTGAAGCCCCTGGCCCAGGAGGTGGATGAGACAGAACAGTTTCCCAGAGTGACCGTTGACAAAATGGCAAAATGTGGATTTTTGGGAATTCCCGTTCCCAAGGAGTACGGCGGACAGGGCTGTGATCCCCTCACCTATGTGATGTGTGTGGAGGAGCTGTCCAAGGTGTGCGGCACCACCGGCGTTATCGTATCCGCACACACCTCTCTTTGCTGCGATCCTATTCTCACCTTCGGCACAGAGGAGCAGAAGCAGAAGTATCTGGTTCCCCTGGCAAAGGGAGAAAAGCTGGGAGCCTTCGGCCTTACTGAGCCCGGAGCAGGAACGGACGCCCAGGGCCAGCAGACAAAGGCGGTTTTAGACGGCGATGAGTATGTGATCAACGGCTCCAAGATATTCATCACCAACGGTAAGGAGGCCGACGTCTATGTGATTTTTGCAGTGACCGGCATGATTGAAAAGCGCGGCAGAATGATCAAGGAGATTTCTTCTTTTATCGTAGAGAAGGGAACGCCTGGATTCAGCTTCGGAACCAAGGAAAAGAAGATGGGTATCCGCGGTTCCTCCACTTATGAGCTGATCTTTACCGACTGCAGAGTGCCCAAGGAGAATCTCTTAGGCAAGCTGGGACAGGGCTTTAAGATTGCAATGCACACCCTGGACGGCGGACGTATCGGTATTGCGGCTCAGGCTCTCGGCATTGCGGAAGGCGCTCTTGACAGAACCATCGCCTACACCAAGGAGAGAAAGCAGTTTGGCAGGTCCATTGCAGCACAGCAGAACACCCAGTTCCAGCTGGCTGATATGGCAACCAAGGTAGAGGCGGCCAAGTTTTTGGTATACAAGGCGGCAATGGCAAAGGCTACCCAGAAGGAGTACGGATTTGAAGCCGCACAGGCAAAGCTGTATGCGGCAGAGGTTGCCATGGAGGTGACCACCAAGGCTGTACAGCTGCACGGCGGATATGGTTACACCAGAGAGTACGATGTGGAGCGCATGATGCGCGATGCAAAGATCACCGAGATTTACGAGGGAACAAGCGAAGTTCAGAGAATGGTGATCTCCGCGGCTCTGCTTAAGTAGGCCAAAACAGGAAGAAATCTATAGAAAATAAGGAGAGAAAACACATGAAAATCGTTGTTTGCATTAAACAGGTTCCCGACACCAAGGGCGGCGTAAAGTTTAATCCCGACGGCACCCTGGACAGAGCGGCCATGATGACAATAATGAACCCTGACGACAAGGCAGGCTTAGAGGCTGCCTTAAGATTGAAGGATCAGTACGGTGCGGAGGTTACCGCCCTTACCATGGGTCTGCCCAAGGCTGCGGATGTTTTGAGAGAGGCCATGGCAATGGGCGCTGACAGAGGAATCCTGGTAACAGACAGAGTGCTCGGCGGCGCTGATACATGGGCTACCTCCCAGACCCTGGCAGGCGCTCTGCGCAATCTGGAATATGATCTGATCATCACCGGGCGTCAGGCTATTGACGGAGACACCGCCCAGGTGGGCCCTCAGATTTCCGAGCACCTGAACATTCCCGTTATTTCCTACGCCCAGAAAATCCAGATCGAGGGAGACAGCGTGATCGTGGAGCGTCAGTTTGATGACAGGTACCATGTTCTCAAGGCAACAATGCCCTGCCTGATCACCGCTTTGGCAGAGTTAAACGAGCCCCGTTACATGACCCCCGGCGGTATTTTTGATGCCTGCAGCGCAGAGATCACCGTGTGGGGCAGAAACGATCTGAAGGATGTGGACGACTCCAATCTTGGCTTAAAGGGATCGCCTACCCAGATCGCAAAGGCTTCCGATAAGGTGAGAAAGGGCGCCGGTGAAAAGGTTTCCCTTGATCCTGCGGAGTCTGTTGATTACATTGTTGGCAAGCTGAAGGAAAAGCATGTAATTTAAAGATGAAAATTCTTTCCCGATATGATACATGAATGGAGGATATGAAATGAACTTAGAAGAATATAAAGGCGTATATGTCTTTGCCCAGCAGGTAGACAACGTAATTAACAGCATTGCCTTTGAGCTGGTCGGAAAGGGAAAAGACCTTGCAGATACCCTGGGAACAGAGGTGACCGCTGTGCTGGTGGGAAGCGGCGTGAAGGAGCTTGCGGACGAGCTTGCTGAATATGGGGCGGACCGGGTGATCGTAGTGGATGATCCTGAGCTGAAGGAATACAGAACGGAGCCCTATGCCCATGCGCTGGCATCCGTAATTGAAAAATATAAGCCGGAGATTTTCCTGGTGGGCGCAACGGCCATCGGCCGTGACCTTGGCCCCAGGGTTTCCGCAAGAGTCCACACGGGACTGACTGCAGACTGTACCCAGCTGGAGATCGGTGATTTCCCCATGAATCCTATTCCTGGAAAGGAGCAGAAGCACAATCAGCTTTTGATGACCCGTCCCGCATTCGGCGGCAATACCATTGCAACCATTGCCTGCCCTGATTTCCGGCCCCAGATGGCTACTGTCCGCCCCGGCGTTATGCAGAAGCGCCCCAAGGTGGAAGGGGCAAAGGCCAATGTGGAGGAATTCAATCCCGGCTTTACGCCCAACAGAAATTATGTGGAAATTCTGGATATCGTAAAAGCAGTGAGCGATACGGTGGATATTATGGACGCTAAGATTTTGGTATCCGGCGGCCGCGGCGTGGGAAGCGCAGAAAACTTCAAGCTTCTGGACGATCTGGCGGCAGTGCTGGGCGGCACCGTAAGCTGTTCCCGTGCAGTGGTGGATGCAGGCTGGAAGCCCAAGGATCTTCAGGTGGGACAGACAGGAAAGACGGTGCGTCCCAACGTATACTTTGCTATCGGCATCTCCGGCGCCATCCAGCATCTGGCGGGTATGGAAGAATCTGATCTGATCATCGCCATCAACAAGGACGAAACCGCGCCTATTTTTGATGTGGCGGATTACGGCATTGTGGGAGATTTGAATAAGATTGTTCCCGCATTGACAGAGAAGCTGAAGGCGGAAATGGCGGCGAAATGAACCGTTAAATAATTTGGACAGGAATCCTCACAGGGTATTTGCTCTGTGGGGATTTTTTTGTATAATAGAGGCAGAAAAAAGGAATGCAAAAGGCGGTATTATAAAATGGCGAAGCAAAAGGAAGTTAAGACCAATGCCATGCGCATATTGGAAGGCATGAAAATTCCATTCACCCACTATACCTATGAGTGCGATGCCTTTGTGGACGGGCTGCAGATAGCGGATCAGCTGTCCCTGCCCTATGAGAAGGTGTATAAGACTTTGGTGGCAAGGGGAAGCAGCAAAAATTATTTTGTGTTTGTGATTCCGGTGGCTTGTGAGCTTGATCTGAAAAAGGCTGCAAGAAGCGTGGGAGAAAAGAGCATGGAAATGATTCATGTAAAGGATATCAATGCAGTCACGGGATATATACGGGGAGGCTGTACGGCCGTGGGCATGAAAAAGCAGTATGTGACGCGGATCGATGAAAGCGCAAAGGCCCTGGAGACCATGATCGTCAGCGGCGGCAGAATCGGCTCCCAGATAGAGCTGGCTCCCACTGATCTGGCCAGAGCCGCAGGAGCGGAATTTGCAGAGCTTGTGAAGGCCCAGGGGTAAGTCACCCTTATTTTGGTTATTATGACCAGGTTCTGATACTAGGAAGCGGGTTTTGCAGATGCCTAAAGAAAGACAGACAAGAAAGGAAAAAGAAAAAGATATGCAGGAAGAAAAAAACATTATGTCCTTTGAAACAGTGGCATTAGACGAAGCGAAAAATGCAGTGGTGATCATAGACCAGACCCTTTTGCCAGGCACTACGCAGCTGGCGGTTTTGAAAACGGCTCAGGAGATATGGGACGCCATCTACCGCCTGCAGGTGAGAGGGGCTCCGGCCATCGGTGTAACCGCCGCCCTGGGGATTTATGTTCTGGCAAAGCAGATCGAGGAGCAGTATTTTGAGACATTTTACCAAAAATTCCGGGAGTATAAGGAATATCTGGACTCCTCCCGGCCCACGGCGGTGAATCTGTCCTGGGCCTTGCGGCGGATGGAGGCTGTGTGTCTGCAGGCGGGACGGCAGGAAAAGCGTCCTGTGGCAGAAGTGAAGGAAATCCTGCATAAGGAAGCGCTCCGCATTCGCCAGGAGGATGTGGAGGTTTGTCGAAAAATCGGGGAATATGGGCTGAGTCTGCTGAATCCCGGGGATGGAATCCTGACGCACTGTAATGCAGGACAACTTGCAACTGTGAAATATGGGACGGCCACTGCCCCTATTTATCTGGGGCAGGAGAGAGGGTATCATTTTCATGTGTTTGCGGACGAAACCCGTCCTCTCCTTCAGGGAGCCAGGCTTACGGCCTATGAGCTATCCTGCGCGGGAGTGGACGTGACCTTAATCTGCGACAACATGGCTGCCTCCGTGATGTCCAAGGGGCTGGTGCAGGCTGTATTTGTGGGATGTGACCGGGTGGCTGCAAACGGGGATACTGCCAATAAGATTGGCACCTCCATGGCCGCGCTGGCGGCAAATTATTACGGCGTGCCGGTGTATGTGTGCGCGCCTACCTCCACCATTGATATGGATACTGCCAGGGGCGGGGG
>NZ_CEWDFQ010000062.1:0-12035 GCF_982438285.1 Acetatifactor sp.
TTCCTGTATCCTTTTCAGAACCAGAAGTTTTTTATCCAGCGTTTCCGACAAAATATCCAGCTGTGTCTCCACTATACGATTCCTTTCTCCCTGTTAATACGCATAACCTCTTTCCACATATCCCGCATGGAATGCAGATGGGTATTAATCTCTGCCAGTATCCCTTTATCCTTCTTTATGTTCGCCTCCACCAGGCGCTTCTCCAGATACACATAGATCCGTTCGAAGTCCTGGGCTACCGGATATTTCATATCAAGAGTCTGGCGCAGATACTCTATGATCTGCTGTACCTTACGAATATTGGAATGCGCCTTGGGAATGTCCTTCTGCTCTACGGCTGTTTCTGCAATATTGCAGAATTTGATAGCCCCCTCATAAAGCATCAACGTCAATTCTGCCGGGGACGCCGTCAGAATCTTACTGTTATTATATTGGGCATAAGCATTGGGCAATGCCATATGGTCAACCTCCTAGTAAGCTTGTCACAGCGCTGGCATTGTTCTGCAGCTTTGCCAATGCCGTCTCCATCGCTGCAAACTTAGCATACCACTTATCCTCGTAATCTGCAAGCTTTTCCTCAAGCTCCGCAATCTGAGTGGTATAGTCGTCATAGTCCTCCTTCATCTTCTTGTCGTCATAGAAGCTGCCATAGCTTCGGTAGCCATCCACCGAGGAAGACAGTTCCGTCATCTTGGAATAAAGGTTTCTGGACAGCTGTGTAAAGAAGGAGATTACCGTATCCGGATCGTTGGAGATCATGCCAAGGAGCTTATCTGCGTTGGCTGAAGTATATTCATCGTCCTCATCCCCGTCAATATGGTAAGCATTCTTCTCATTGTCCGCAGCCTCAAAATAGCCCAAAGTGCTGATGCCAAAGTCGTACAGGTACATGGTCTGGCCATTCACTTCGATGCCCGCCGACATAATGGACTTCAAGGCGGAACTTACGCTGGAAAGATTGGAATCCCTGCGCAGAAGGGCGTCCTTGATCTTAGTCTCCCATTCCTCGATCTCTCTCTCAGACATAGCGTCCTTTTCATCGTCCGTCAAGGGCTCATACCCGGAGGCAGAATCTGCGTTGTACAGCTTATCCATCTCGTTGATCAGGGAGTTATATTCCGTCAGGAAATCCTTGACCATATCGTAAATGCCTTCTGTATCATCCTGGGTAGTAACGGTGACAGTCTCTCCGTCCTTTGTCTCGCTTAACGCCGTAAATGTCAGTCCATTGATTTCAAATACATTGGTACTATTGGTAAACTCAGCGCCGTTTAAGGTAATCACCGCATCCTGTCCGGACACCTTGGTTGCCCCGGTGGCCGTGGTGTCATCGGGATCGTAATTTGCCATCACCTCATAGGCATAGGCAGCCTTGTTATAATAAGAATCCTCCACCTCTGTCCTGAGTGCAGCTGTTTCCACTGCGCTGTAGGTGGGATTTCCTTCACTGTCCGCCCCTTGCGTAATCGTCACATACTTCTTGATCTCATCCATCTGATCCTGAATATCGCTTACGCTTTTCTGCTGAGCAGCCAGGGTTTCCGCATCCGTCTTTTTAGCAGTGATTTCCTCTGCCTCTTCCTTCAAGGCGTCAAGCCGCTCCTGGGCCTGTGCAAGGTCATCCCCCTCCATATCCTTCATACTCTCTTCCAGCTGGGCGATCTGCTCATTCGTTTTCTCCAGCTGGGAAGCATATTCATCTGCGGACAAAAGAGTAGTGCCCGCATATTTATCGTTAATCTCCCGAATCTTCTTTTCCGCCGTTTCCCGGGAGGCCGCCAGGCTCTTATACTGTTCCAGATAGGAGTTTACCCGGGAAGCCACTGTGCCATCGATTAGACTGTTTTTATTGATGTTTTTAAGGGTCTCGGCATAGTCCCCTTCCACATAGTAGGCGGCCCATTCTGTATACTCTCTCAGGGTAGCCTCATCGCTGTTTAAGTTTACCTTCAGTCCCAAAGCGGCAAGAGCTTTATCTCCGTTTGCATCCGACGCAGTGATACTGAAATCGTTGCTTGCGCCGGACTCCTTGGAACTGATAAAAAACCGCTGCTGCTTTGCGTCAAAGCTGGCATTGAGCCCAGCATCCTGAATCTGGGTTAAAAGATCAGAAATCGTGGTCTCACTGTTTACGGTGATCTCCACACTTTTGTCTCCCGCCGTCACTGTGATCACGCCGGTCTCTCCCGCTGCAAGGCCGTTCTTAATATCTCCCACCTTGGAAAGGGCCGTCAGCTCTGAGCTATCCGCTCCTGCTATTTTGGCCCCGGTAAGATATCCCGTTTTTGCCAGCTGGTTCACCTGCAGGGACTGCACACCGTTCACTGCATTATCACCGGTAATCACACTGACAATGCTGCTGTTGGACACCGATGTGGTGCGCTTGCTGTAAGAGTCCGAGAAACGCATAACGCTCAGATATTTTGACTGAAGATTCTTTAATTTTGTGTTCAGCGCCTTCCAGGCATCCTGCTTCCAGGAAAGCTTGGTCTGGGCCTTTTTGGCGTCATCCACCTTGGTCTGCCTTGCAGCCACCAGCTCCTGAATGACGCTTTCCGTATCAATTCCAGACATCAGTCCGGTTAAACGCAATGCCATATTAAAATCCTCCTGTTTCTTTACCTTCTTTCATCCACCAAAAGTCCTGCCAGCTCCCACACCTTGGCAATCATATTCAAGGTTTTTTCAGGAGGCAGCTCTCTGATCACCTCTTTGGTGTCTTTGTCTATGATTTTGATCATAACCCGGTTGGTTCCCTCATGGATGCCATACACAGCCTCCGCATGATCCATGCTTTTGTTAAGCTTTTCCAGGGCCTTCTTGATCTGTTCCATATTGGTTTGTTCCTGCCCCTGGGAAGCAGTGTTGTCTGCCTGCCCCTTGCTCTGGGAATTTTCCACCACCGCCGTGGTTTTGTCTACCTTTTCCACCGGCTGCACATTGTCTGCCGCTGCCTCCGGCCTTTCTGTTGTCATCTGTTTCTGTACTGCTGTGCTCTGGGCCTGTACGCTCATTACACTTCCCAATGGTTCAACCGCCATTTTAGTCACCTCCGTGTGAAAATACGGTGCTTTCCGTTTACACCGTTTGTTTGTAGTCCATAAAAAGCCAAATCAAGTTTCTAAACATTTTATCGGAAAACTTTCGCAAAAAATTAATAGAGAAGTGCAAAAAAATCACACTTCTCCTTTCTCTTTCTTTTACATACAGCCGATTTTCTGTGGTCAGTTTAAAAGATTCTGCAATGCCTCCATGCCCTCCACATTCACAGCATCCTCATTTGCCTGCTGTATCTGGGCATATACCTCTTTCCGGTACACGGGCACCTCCCTGGGAGCCGAAATACCTATTTTCACCTGGTCTCCCTTTACTTCTAAAACCGTCACCTCGATGTTATTGTTAATCACAATCGCCTCGCCCTTTTTTCTGGATAAAGCAAGCATGCTACTCACCCGCCTTTCTCGTCCGCAGAATATCATAGACGGGAAATTTTACAGGGTAGTCCTCTCCCTCCACAATCACCTGGCAGGCCTTATGCTCTTCTACATTAATGACAAAGGGGCCTTGCAGGTTCACCGTCATCTTGGTCAGATCCTTGGGCACCGTTACCGTCACCAACACCAAAAGATTCTCCGGGGTAATTTTCCCCGCAGCGGCAAGCAGCTCATCGTTTACCTCCGGGTCATAATCCGGCTTTACTATTAAAGGGTCCATCACCGGCATGGCAAAGCCCGGTTCCTCAATAGACTGCAGGAAACGGATGCCCGCATCCGTCCCTCTGGCCTCATCGTGCAGCAGGGTAAACCGCTTCAAATCAGGAAAACCGATAATGCCATTTTCAAAGGTAATGATTTTTTCCTCCGCAATTTCTATCTCCCCAAAAATCCTTGTACGAATCTTCATGTGCACTCCTATCCGCCCCGTTTAAATAAAGTTTAACAGGCTGGTCTGCATCACCTTGCCCGTAGCCATCAGCGCCGCCTCATATGTCAGCTCTGCGCTGGTCAGCTGAATGACCACTTCTGTGATATCAATATCCTCGTTTTCACTCTTTAACGTCTCAAAGGTGGTTTTCTGGTTCTTCATCCTGTTATCGATCAGCTCCGGCTTGCTGCTTCTGGTGCCGCAGTTGGTGATGCACAGGTTTGCATCATCCAGATATCCCTGAAAAACGGTAATGCCTCTCTCAAACAGCTTCTGGCATTTATCCTTGGAAAGGGTCAGCGCCTTATTTGCCGCATCCAGCTGGGTCTGCAGCTGCTGTGCATCAGCTCCCACAGCCGTCTCCTGCAGCTTCTCCAGATCAGTAATCAGCGTTTCGATATCAATGACCTCCTGAAGGGAATTTACCAGATCATCCACATCCCTTCCGATTCCGTGCTGAAAACACTCATCCGCCGTAGAATTTACCTTTATGGTCTGATTAAAGCCCACATCATACTCAATATCCTGGCGTGCCGCATTTCCCGTCAAATAATCTGCATTGTAAGTAATCCCTTCCGCCTGACAGTAGAAATAATGCTCCGGTCTTAAATCCCCCTTCTCCCAGTTTTCCTTCTGATAGCTGACGCGGATTTCTCCCTCGTTGGCCACAGTGGTTCCGTCATCCTTCACAGACATCAATGTTTCATGGCGGCTGCTTCCCAAAAGCAGCTCGCCCGTTTCCGGCACATAGATAACCGCATCGGGATCATTGGCCGCCTGTGTATAAGGATCCGGATTCTTGTCACTGGCATGCATAATGGTAATCTCGCCGCCCGCAACATCCCAGGTCTCCCAGTTGTATTGTCCGGTAGCCTGATCCAGCACCTGAAAGCTTATGGAGGGAGCAGCGTCCGCTCCGGAATAGCAGTCGTCATAAGACAGCTGGATCCGATAAACCTCCACCGAAGAGATGTCATTTTCCGTTACGTTCATATTATTGTAATTACCGGAATTGATATTCAGCAGATCACCCATGTTCACCTTAGTCATGGACTCCAGCGCCGTATTATCGATCTGTTCTGTGATATCATAGCGAAGGGTCTGCTCCTCCGTAAAACTCAGGGAGGTGTCCGTGCGGTAGCCGGTAAACACATACCTTCCCGCATAATCCGCATCTCCTGTGCTGTACACTTCCTCACTGAGAGCCTTGAGCTGCTCCAGGATGATTTCCCGGTCCGAGCTGGTCAAATCACCATTGGAGCCTTTGGTGCACTGGGAAATCATGTCTGTGAGGATATCTGTCAAATTGTTCAGCGCATCCTCTGTCACGTTCAGCCAGCTTTCCGCATCAGGAATATTTTTGCTGTAGTACTGTGTGACCTCGGTAACACTGCTTCTCAGCCGCAAGGCTCTGATGGCCACCACCGGATCATCGGAAGGACGGTTGATCTTCTTTTGGGTGGACATCTGAGTGCTCAGCTTATCCTGATAGATTTTATTTGTGTTGATGTTGGAAAGATTATTTCTCTGTATGATTTTATTGGTAATTCTCATATGCTACACTCCCGTTTCCAATATGAGCCTGTCGTAAACCTCTGTCAGCGTCTGTATCATTTTAGAGGCCAGATTGTATCCATTTTGGTATTTTACCAGGCTTACAGCCTCCTCGTCCTCGTCCACACCGGAAATAGACAGCCTCTGGTTTTCAATGGTATTTGCCACCCCGGAATAGCTGCTGTAGAAGGTGTTTGCGCGGCTTGCGTTTAACGCCACGTCCGCAAGCACACACTGCAGAAACTCAGCTGCGGAGCAGCCCCGGAAGCTCATTTTGTCCTTATCGTAAGCCATATCCTTTAAATCCTGCAAAAGATCGCTTTGCTCCACACCGTCCGCTATATCATACTTGGTGGCAAAAAGGCCGGGATCAAGCTCCATCGCCTCCAGGACATCAAAATTGGAAGCCGTTATGCGGTAATAGCTGTCATCCGCCACATTTACCGTAAGGGGGCCATTGTTCAAGAAATCCTCATAGGTAAAGCTGTCATAGCGGGTATCATCCGGAAAATCAAACTGCTCGTCATCCGTAGCCAGATTGCCTGTAAACATAGGCACACCGTTTTCATTGTCTGCAGTGTAGCCGCTTGTGAGAATATCGTTAAACTTTTGGGAAAAGGTCCTCAGCCACTCGTTCATCTGATTCATATAATAAGGAATTCCCTGATAGGAAATGGAAGAACCGATGCTTGCCGTTTTCCCCACTCTGTCATTGGTGATCCTGTTTGCATTCTTCTCACTGTCGGACAAGGTAAAGGTATATGAGTAAACCGGATTGTCCTGGCCGTCGTAGCTGATGGTAAATTCCCAGGAATCGTAGTAAAATTCCTGATTGCCCAGATTGATGATGCCCCCCTGGTCGGACAGATTGCATTTGTTTAAATCCTGCAGATACGCCTGGCCCACCTCAATGGTCACCGTGTCCTGCTGCCCGCCGTTTGTGGTGCCCACGGAAACCACCTGGCCGGTGAAGTTTTCTCCATTATTGCCGTCCCGCAGCTGAATCAGTCCCTGGAGCTGCCCTCCCATGGACGCGTTGTACAAATTAAATTTCTGTCCGTCCTCCCAGTAAATCTCATACAGTCCGTCAATGTCCGTCTGGTTCACTTTTTCGTAGGAGGTTCTGGCAACACACTCCAGGCCGTTATACTCGCTGGAATCCACAAGAATCTGTCCTCCGGCGATTTTTACCACATATCGGTTTGCGCCGGTTTCCCGATCCGGGTTATTGGTGTCCACAATGGGTGTTTCCGACACTTCCACATCCACAATCTGTGACAGCTGATCAATAAGAAGGGATCTTCTGTCTCTCAATTCATTTGCGGTGCCTCCCGCCAGTTCTATGGTATTGATCTGCTTGTTCAGGGAAGCGATCTCTCCCGCCAGAGAATTGATCTCATCCACCTTCAGCTTGATCTCCTGATTGACGTCCTTTTGCAGCACCTCCAGATTTCCCGCCAGACCGTTGAAGTACTCCGCCAAAGCTCCCGCATATCCCACAAACTGTGATTTTGCGGTGTCACTGCTGGGATCCTTTAAAAGCTCCTGCATTCCCGTTATCATAAGCTGGTCGAAAACCGTTTTAAAACCTGCATTGGTGCCGTTGTCCTCAAAATACGTCTCCAGCTGCTGCATATAGTACTGCTTCATCTCGTACTCGCCAAGCTTGGCATTGTTGTTCCAATACCGATAATCATAAAATTCGTCCCTGACCCGCTCTATGGCCAGGGTTTCCACGCCGGCTCCCGCACAGCCATAGGTCTGAAACACCCGCAGCGCATTGCTTGCCTGCTGTACCACCTGCTGCCTGCTGTATCCTTCCGTCTGCACATTTGCAATATTGTTGGAGGTAGTGTTCAATGCGGCATTGCTTGCCAAAAGCCCCGTATACGCAGTATTTAATCCAAAAAATGTCGATGGCATCTTGTCTCCTCCCTGCTACATTCCAAGGGTAGTTATGATATGCTCCAGCATTTCACTGATCACATTAATATAACGGCTGGAAGCATTATAAGCGTTTTGAAACTTAATCATATAAGACAGTTCTTCATCGGAAGCAACGCCTATCACCTGTTCCCTTGCGCTCTGTGCAGCCTCCACTGTACTTTCCTGATTTGTATAAATGCTTCTGTAAATAGAACCCGAATTGGCTACCTGGGCCACAAGATCCGTATAATAATCCACAAAGGTAGTCTTTTTCTGCACATTGGGATTCAGTGTATAGACTTCCTCCGTGAACGCCGCCTTCAGCGCTTCCGCCGTGTCATAATCCACAGATCCGTCAGGCAGCATAAAGCCCAGCTTTGCAGGCTCCTGCATCAGGCCCTGGTCAATCTGCAGATTCTTAATAGAATAAAGGCTGTCCGGCATTGCTGGATTTTCCTCCGCATACACCCAGTATTCCTTTCCGTCCTGGCCCTCCACCTTCTGGTATCCTGCCGTGGTTACCTTGGTAAAAAGCTGTATGGGGGAACCGTCCTCATTGCGCATATATCCATCCGCATCGGACTCACAGTATCTTACGCCCGTAAGCACCGTTCCATCCGCCAAGGTCAAATCCCCTGTCTGCAGTCCCGCCGCCTCAGCCAGTATTTCGTTGACGCGGGTGACCACATTATGGATCAGCTGGTCGAATTCCGCCTGAATATTCATCACTATAGACTGGGAGACTTCATCATAATTCCCGCCGGTAATATCCGTATAGTCGGCCCTGTGATCTCCCCTGGCTAAAAGCATGGCCTTCAATCCGCCGATATCCGTGTTCAGATCAGAGGATATCTCTCTGGTCAGGTCAAACACTTCTGCGCCGTCGATATTATAGGATTTTGTTCCGTCCGCCAGAATCACATAGGTTGCATTCTGGGGCCAGTAGGGCGTATAAAAGCCTGTGGCCTCATCCACATCCAGGCCGATCTCATAACAGTTGCCGCCCTTTACAAAGTCCACTCCCTCTATCTGCACGGACACGTTTCCGTACAAATCCTCGGAATAGGTAATATCCGCCAGCTCCGCCAGTTCATCCAATATCTGGTTTCTGGCGTCCCTAAGATCATTTGCCTGTTCAATTCCTCCGCTTTCAATGGCTCTGATCTTATCATTCAGGGTCAAAAGCTGCTGCCCGTAATCGTTGATCATATCCACATGCTGCTTTATCTTGGTATTCAGATTGTCCTGATAGGAGGAAAGTCCTTCATACACAGCCCATGCCCGCTCCACAAACTCCGAGGCTCTCTGGACCAGAACCCCCTGGGTCACCGAGCTGCTGGGGTCCTTTGCCAGCTCCTGCACCGCCGTCCACAAATCAGTCACGGTTGTCTGGAAAGCCTCGCCGTTTAACTCGCCCAGCTGGCTCTCCACCTCCTCCAGCACCTCCGTGGACACCTCATAAAACATACTGCGCCCGGATTCCCTGCGGAATGTCTTATCAAGAAAATAATCTCTTACCTGTTTTGCTCTGGAATAAACAACCCCGAGACCTGTCTGTTTGTTGGAGACAGCCGCCGGGTCCACAGAAAGGGTCAGATAGTGTTTGGATGACAGCTGTACCTGTTGTCTGGTATAGCCTGTGGTGTCCACGTTAGAAAGATTATGCGCTGTGGTATTCAGCGCATTTTGACTTGTCTGTAATCCGGATGCTCCTATATATAAACTACCCATTAACGGCATATTCTTCACCTCTGCATTTCACAAGGATTACTGCCTGGCATCAAAGCCCCTGCTGCCCACTCCCATAGTACTCCCGGCGCTGTACGCACCCCGGTTGTAATTGGCAGTCTCCGGCGCAGCCTTTGAAGCCTGCAGCAGATTCATTTCAAATTCCACCATTTCCAGCGCGTTTTTTAAAAGCTCGCTGTTTTGTTCGTTCACACGCTGCAGTCCGCGGACCGCAGCCTGCAGCTTATCATGGGCCTGCTCCAGCTGCTGTCTTTCCGCAGGCCTTCCTGACAGCATTTCAATCAGGTTTGTAAGCTTTAAAGCTGTAACATCCTTGTTCAACACATTAGCTATGTCTGCAGTGACCTCCGTGCGTTCTCTCTCCAGACGGCTGATCCTGCCTACCAGTTCCTGTTCCTCATCCGTGATTTTTTGTAAATTTTCAAGATTCCCACTTACGATAATCGGCGTTTTTCTTTGAGATAACTCAAGAAGCCCCTCATATTCCGTACATTCCCTGTTTAGTACATCGATCAGGTTTTCCATTAAACTGGCCACGGGGCTTACCTCATTTCCTTATATTTTTCAAGCAGCCTCTCCGCAAAGCTGTCATTGTCCACCTCATAAGTTCCATTCTGCAGCTGCGCCTTTATGGGAGCCGTCAATTCTTCCCGAATATCCGGGCTTTCCGCCACAGCCGCCCTGGCGCTTTGAATGTCCTTGCCCAAGCTGCTGATCTGCACTTTGTCGGTGCGTCCGGCGCCGCCTGTCCTCTGGCCCTTATTCACTGTCTGGGACTGATACAGCTGCTGAACCTGCGTATAAGCCTCAACACGCATCTTTGACTCCTCCTTTCCTTCTGCAATCCATTTACTGCCTTACTTATAATGTTTATCGGCGGCCGGAAGGAATACTTTAGACCACAGGCAAAATTTTTTCAAGCATAAAGCCCCTTCCATGCTTAAAATTTAAAGACCGGCTCTCCCCCTTCCTTCCACCCAAAGGGCATCAGCATGGCATGTCTGTTTGGATTGTAAAGGGGATCTCCCTTTATTTCCTTCTCAGTTCTTGCATGAAACACCAATATGGGCCGTCCCTCTTCATCCTCCGTGAAGGAATTGTGCCCCGGTCCGTAAATTCCCTTTTCTTCATCAGATGCAAGCACCGGATAACGGCTCTTTTTCCAGTTTGCAGGGTCCAGCACATCCTGGCTTTCGTCCATAGAAAGCATCCCCATGCAATAATGGATTCCCGTATCGCTGGCAGAATAGGTCAGATAAATTTTCCCCTCATGCCGAAGCACAGCTGGTCCCTCATTGACCCAAAAGCCCCTTCTCTCCCATGGATAATCCGGTGTGGAAAGAAGCACCTGGGCCGTCTTCAGCCTCACAGGGTTTTCCATCTGGGCAATATAGAGGTTGGAAATCATTTTGCCCACGCCTGTCTTTTCCGCCCAGACATAATAGCGCTTCCCCTGGTTTTCAAAGACTGTGCCGTCCAGGGAAAAGGAACGGAAGGAAAATTCATCCTCCGGCGCACACTGCATCATGCCCATCTCCTCCCAGTGACCCATAAAAGGGTCCTTCTGCCGGCACCGCAGCACATAGGGCCGGATACGCCACTTATCCTCGGCATCCCCTGCCGCAAAATAAAGATACCACTCTCCATCCAGATAATATAACTCAGGGGCCCATATATGGTTTCCCATAGGCCCCCTTTCATGCTTTCTCCAGATTACCTTTTCCTCTGCCTTCCTAAGTCCTTTCAGGCTTTCTGCCCGGCGCAGAATAATCCTGTCGTACTCCGGAACGGTTGCGGTAAAGTAATAGGCTCCATCCCCGTGCTTATACACATAGGGATCCGCCCTCTGAGAAATCCAAACTTTTTCGTCTTTGGCATAACCCTGTTCCTGCACTGCTCTTCTCCCTTCCCTTTTCCACTTTTACATAAGTAGCTGCGAAACAAACGGCAAAGTCACGAAACAGCCGCTATGACGCCGTCTCCTCAAGCTGCAGCGTAACCGTTAAAACCCCGTCCTGCGTGGCAGCGTTTATCACCAAGGGCTTTGCGTAAACATTTACGAATTTTAGATCCTTGGTTCCCTCTGCAATGGTAGCGTCCAAGCCCTGAGGCACGTAGTCCACAGGAGCAGAGTGCGTCCACCTCTCCGTGGACGGAAGCCCCGCCCGGATCATGGCCACATAAAGGGTGGAGGATACCTGGCAGATGCCCCCGCCCACGCTCATCACCTCTCTGCCAGCCGCATAGGAGGGGCCTAAAACATAGCCGTTCTCATAGGTTCTGGACTGTACCTGCCTGCTGAAGGAAAACTCTTCTCCGGGCTGCAGCACAACGCCGTTGATTCTCTGTGCCGCCAGCTCCACATTGATCGCCCTCTGCTGCGTCACATCATAGGTGCTGGAATAAGAGCCAAGTCCCGGATCACTGCCCTCCCCGGGAAGCGCAGTCCGGCCCTCCGCCCTGCCTGATGTGATATAGTGCTCACAATACGCCGCAAAGTCCTCTCCGAAGGTCTGCATCAGGTCTCCATTGTTCTGTATGTATGCCCGGAGGTTAAAATCCGCCATGCCGGATCTCCCCTCTCTTATCCCATTATTTACAAAATGAGAAAACAGCGCCTCTTCATCCATGCCGATTGCAGTCTGCAAATCGGTATAGGTATTGTAATAATATTCCGCATCAAACACAGCCCGGAAGGCGTCCTTTTCCGTCATTCCGGCCGCTTTGGCAGACAGTGCCTGTGCGGATAATGCTGTGATACAAAGTCCCAATGCCATTGCTCTCCTGATCCAGTTTCCTCTTTTCATTCTTATGCGGTTTCCTTTCCCGTTCTTCTCTTGTTTTCCCCATCCTCTTATGTATTGTGGCTTTCAGTATAGCAT
>NZ_CEWDFQ010000063.1:0-12026 GCF_982438285.1 Acetatifactor sp.
CTCTCCACCTGCCTGGATAAGGCATTACATTTTTCCGCAATCTCATTATATAAAAGAATCAGCTCATTTACCGTGTATGTGCCTTCCGCCTCACTGCCTCTTTCCCCGAAATATTTTTCGGAAAAGGTGGATGCGTGATACAAAATAAAACAGTTTAACGTCATCACAAGGCATACGATCAACAGGGTCCAGATAAAAAATACATAGAAGCCCTTCACCATTCCAAGGCATTTCCCCCGAATCCGCCGAAACGCCGGAAGGGGAATACAGACGGCCAGGGCTGCTGCCGGAGCAAGCACAAAAGCGCATCCAAGTAACAGCAGGCCCGCAACAATCATCCATTCCCCTACGGAAAAGGGAAACAGGCCGGTGATTCTGCCGTAGGTATTGACCCACACAGGAAAAATCCAGGCAATGTAGGCGTCGCAGAATGCCGTGCTGTTCCATGCCGCTGCATTTAACAGCACCACTGCCGCTGCCATGCCTATCCACAATTTATGCCTGCGCTTCCCTTTCTTCATAAGACTCCCTTGTCATTTTTTTGTTAATCTTGAGCTTGGCTTTCTTCCACAGGCCGGTGCGGTACAAGATATACAGTATCACGGCAGAAATGCCATTGCTGATTACTACCGAATACCACACGCTGCGCACGCCCATGTGAAGGATGCTCTCGCAGAACCACAGCGTCAAAAACCGGAACACCCAAAGCCTTGTGGCGTCCACCGCCATGTTTACCTCCGTATGCCCTGTGCCCTGGAACAGGCCTGACACCGTATTATAAATACCGTTGGTAAAGCACCAAAATGCCATAATGCTTAGGAAGTCCGCCGCCATGGCAATCACCTGGTCATCGTTGGAAAAAATACTTACAATGGCTGTGGATATCCGCATCCTTGATAAAATCATACCACCAACAAACAAAAATACAACAGAAATCCACATAGAAATGCGGAAACCCTTTTCCGCCCGCTCCTGCTGCCCGGCTCCCATATTCTGAGCCACAATAGTTGCCGTTGCAGAACCGATACCGTTGGAGGGCAGCGTAATCAGCCCGTTTACCTTGTTGCCGATCCCATAGGCTGCCATGGCTCCTGTTCCGTATACATACACATTCCTGCTCATCAAAAGGAAACCAAGCTGCATGGTGCTTCCTCCGATTGCTGTGGGCAGACCCACCTTCAGGATCATTTTCAGCTTTTCCTTTTCAAACCGGATGTGGCGCACATCCAGACGAATGTCCTTTTTGGGGTTGGAAAGCAGCACAAAGGCTGCTACGGCGGGAACCGCCTTCGCCAGCAGCGTAGCCAGGGCCGCGCCTGCCGTTCCCATGCCGAAGGTGATCATCAGCAGGGGGTCCAGCACCATGTTGATCAGAATGCCGCCCAGATTCAGAAGCATAGGGCGCACCGCATCGCCCTGAGCCTGATGCACTGCAGAAAAAATGTTCACCATGTAAAGAAAGGGCATATCCCAGATCACAATTCTAAGATAGGTCTGAGCATGCACAAAGGTTTCCGTATCAGCACCCAGCCAATTTATGATTCCCGGCGCAGCGATAAAGCATACTGTGGAGCACACCACCGAAAAGAGCATAGCGCAGGCAAATATCTGGTTTGCCATGCTTTTGCCCTCATCCTTTTGACCTGCGCCCACATACTGGGCGATCAGCACTGCTCCCGCCACCGTGATGCCCGTTCCGAAATTGATAATCACATTCTGCACAGGCGTCACCAGATTGATGGCCGCCAGCTGGCTGGTTCCGATTTTTCCCAGCCAATAGGTGTCCGTCAGATTATACATGGTCTGCAGAAAGCTGTTGATGACAACCGGAATCGCCAGCGATAAAATTGCCTTCACCAGATTTCCCTTTAATATCAGTTCCTGATTTTTCTTTTTTCCCAATTTTACTGCTCTCATTTCTATCCCTCCTGCCCGCCCGGCGGACATTAAAATAATCCATCAGAAATCTTTCACAGTTATGTTACAGCAAAATCACAGTACTAACCACCTGAAATTTGGGAAAAATACGCAAAAAGTACTGAAAAATTATGAAAAAAGAAACAGCCGGAGCTGTTTCTTTCTCATAACCGGTCTGCTGCCGGACTTTATTCATAGGACATATACTGAGAATACTCATCCCAGATATTGCAAATCCATGTTTTCCCCTGATTGAACACGATTTCATTGCCGTTCTCATCCAAGAAAATATTGGGATCATAATCCCCGTTCCGGCTCCAGGTTCCCTTGATCACCCTGCCGTTTGTAAACACATAGGCGTCTCCCGTTCCATGAACGCCAAAGGCCAGATAATCCAGATTTGCAGGATCTCTTACCTCTCCGTGACAGATTTTGAATACCACATTGCTCACAGCAATCTGTTCTCCATTCATTTCATCCGTGTGGGCAGCGCCGTACTGGGTACGGTAATATAAGCCGTCCTCTTCATTATAGGTAAAGCAGGGATTGGCATTGCCGTAACCGCCGCTGTTAGAGGAGGTGCCTCCGGGATAAATCTTGGTTGCCTCAGGATAATCCACATATTCCGCCCGCTGTCCGTCCGCAGCGAAGGTAAAAGCCTGCACAAAACGGTCCGTATATTCCGTCTCATAACCAAGACGGTCCACAGCCTCATTGTAGCCGTCAATAAACAGATAGCCCGTATATTCCGTGGCATAGCCGGATCTGGAAATACGGTCAAAGGCCTCCGGAGCGGCTACATCTATGCCCTCCACCGCCTGGCTTACATTATCAATTCTGTCTGTGTTGATGATCGGCCCTACAAAGGGAATTGCAAGACCCCAGTTCACAAATATGGAATCATAGGCCATAGCCTCATACACATAATAATCCCGGGCGCTGCGCACAGGCCCAATGTGATCCAGATCGTCATAATCCTCAAACAATGCCATGAGACGAGTGATTCGTCCCTCCACAGGCGCCTCGTACACAATGCTTGCCTGAGAAATACCATACTGGGGCAGGGATGGCTTATTGTTCGGCATAATCACTGCCATATTTCTTCTCTTTACTACAGCCTCATCCTTCCACTCCCCTGTGAGATAGCTCTGCATCTTGCCGTCCACCACGGTCCGTTCCGTAATCACAGTATCTCCAGAAGGCTGCGCCTGTTCCTCTCCCTCCTGTGATTCACTGGCTATAGGCTGTCCTTCCACAGTATGGACAACGGAACCGGAGTCTTCGTTATTTCCACAGCCTGTAAGAATACCCATTGCCACAATCATTGCTGCAAGTACTTTCTTTTTCATAAAAAATCCTTTCCTTTTGTTACTGGGCCCTTTTTCCTCAGGGCTGCCTGTCTTATTTTAGCTCTTTCTAATGCCTTTTGTCTATTTATTTGCACAAAATTTTCTTAGAAATTTTTAGAAGCATAAACCCGGCGCCGTTTTCACAGCACCGGGCTTTCTTTTTCCGAGGTTCAAATTTTTTATCACTGCTGCGGATTTTCTGTCTGCGCGGCCGCAGATTCCGGTGCAGGCTGAGGTGTCTCAACAGAAGTCTGCTGAGGCGCTGGAGCGGGCTGAGGTGCAGGAGCCGGAGTCGGCTGCGGTACTGGTGCAGGAGCCGGAGCGGGCTGCGGCTGCACTTTTACAATTCCATATGCCCAGTCTGCAAACTTTCTGGCTCCAATAATATCCGCATCATTACCCTTCAGATTCTTCAATACACCCACAATGCAGAATACCAGCACAAAAATGCTCACAAGAGCTTCTACCAGTCCGTCTGCAACACCCCAGATATGGGAAATAATAGGGATCTCATACAAAAAGTCAAATACTCCCAGCACTGCGGACACTAAATTTCTTGCCACGCACAGGCAGATAGCCTGAATTACCTGACGGGTTGCCCACTCGCTTTTCTCCGCAAGCAGTACCACGCCTGCCAGCAGAAACAGCACTGTGGAGTACCCCAGATATGCGAGAATAAACGCCGACACAGTGTAGAAGCACAGTCTAATGCCATATTTTCCTTTTTCCATTGATAAACCCTCCTCAATATTATTATTTTCAGGAATACATATTGCCAATATCAGTATAACGTAAAAGGCAATTTATTGTCAATGAAAGATAATATTTTGATGTCACTCGTCAAATTCCCCTTCATGCTCCTTGAAAAATTCATAATAAGCGCGCACGCTGGGAAGCTTTGTCCATTTTTTGACATCCACAGGCTCTTCGTCCATATCGTATATTTTTGCATTTTTTATGGATAGTACAAAGGGAGAGTGGGTGGAAATGATAAACTGGCATCCAAAAAAGCGGGCGGAATCCTCCAGAAATTTCACAAGCTCTTTCTGTCTTTGGGGAGACAGGCTGTTTTCCGGCTCGTCCAGAAGGTACAGGCCATTGTCCTTTATCTTTTCCGAAAAATACAAAAAAGCGCTTTCCCCGTTGGAATGCTCCCGCACATTGTCCATCAGGCGGCTCCGCACATACCTGGACTGGGTTTTTTTGCGGGCGGTGGTCACCTTTTTAAGCTGCTCATAATCCTCCAGAGAGCGCATTTGAAAATGAGAATATTTGGCGTCCAGATATTCCTCAAACAAATCCTCCCTTTTTCTGTCTACGCCCTGGTTGAGGCTTCTCAGATTCAGCATAAAATCAAATACATCATCACTGGTGATGATTCTGCTGCCCCTGGGAATGGGCTTGTACACTTCATAATCGCACATGGCCGTATAATCCTCAAAAAAATTGCTGCGGTTGTACAGGGAATCCCTCTCCAGTCCCAGCTTTTCTGCAATCACATTCAGGGCCGTGGTTTTTCCGCAGCCGTTGCCTCCATATAAAATTGTGACAGGCTCAAAATCAAGCATAGTAAGCCGGTGTCTGACCAGCACCTGAAAGGGATAATAAGAGTCATAGCAGGTCCTTTGTATCCCCATAAAAAAGCTGTGCTCCCGGTCCACATTGGGAAAAGAAAAATGCTTTAAATAAATCATCATCTGCCTCTTGCATTTCCTGTTTTTAGGTGTATGATATAGAAGGCATTTTACCATAAAAAGCAAAGGCACGAAACTGGTCATAATAACCAAAAACAGGTTCCAAAGCAGTGGCCGGAGTTTCTCACCTGACTATATTTTATACTGAGAAAGGAAATATGCCGTGAAGAAGCACGAAATGGACCTTTTAAGCGGGTCTTTGTGGAAAAAAATTTTGATGTACAGTATTCCCCTGATGTTTACAAACATCCTCCAGGTGGTGTTCAACATGTCGGACATTGCCGTGGTGGGAAAATTTGTGGGCCCTATCGCACTGGGAGCTGTTGGCTCCACCAGTATTCTTGTGACATTGTTTACGGGGCTTTTGATCGGTTTGGCCAGCGGTGTAAACGCTCTGACCGCCCTGCATATCGGTTCCAAAAACGAAAAGGATATCCGGGAAACCGTACATACCTCCGCCATTCTCTGCCTGCTTGCGGGAATTTTGATTCTGCTGATAGGCGTCTGCTTTACGCCCGCCATTTTAGAGGCCATGAACACCAAGAAGGAGCTGATTGCTGACGCCGTGCTGTACCTGCGCATTTATATGCTGGGAATGCCCGCCCTTGCCCTCTACAATTTCGGCAATGCGGTTCTAAGCGCTGCAGGAGACACTAAGCGTCCTCTGTACTATCTTTCCCTGGCCGGTGTAATCAATGTGGTTTTAAATCTGTTTTTTGTGATCGTATGCCATCTTGGCGTTGCTGGAGTGGCTATCGCCAGCATTATCGCCCAATATATTTCCGCCTCCCTGATCCTGCGGTCTCTCTTCCAAAGCCAGGAAAGCTTTTTCTTGCGCATGGCTTATCTCAGGGTGGACTCTGCCAAGCTGATCCGCATTTTGCGCATTGGCCTGCCCTCCGCCCTTCAGTATGCCCTTTTTGCCATCGCCAATCTGTTTGTGCAGACCAGCGTAAATTCCTTTGACCATGTGATGGTGGAGGGCAATTCCGCTGCCGCAAATGCGGATTCCCTGATCTACGATATGATGGCTGCCTTCTACACCGCCGCTGCAAGCTTTATGGCGCAGAATCTGGGGGCACACAAAAAGGACAGGATTTTAAAGAGCTATCTGATCAGCCTGACTTATTCCTTCTTCCTGGGGCTGATTCTGGGAGTGAGCCTATACCTTTTCCGGTATCCCTTCCTCTCCCTCTTTACCAGCGACAGCGCCGTGATAGAGGCGGGCATCAGACGTCTCTCCATCATGTCCCTGTCCTACGCTGTTTCCGCCTTTATGGACTGCACCATCGCGGCCTCCAGGGGACTGGGCCGGACCGCCATCCCCACTGTTATTGTGATCATGGGCTCCTGCGTGTTCCGCATCCTCTGGATTTATACGGTTTTTGCATACTTTGGCACCATAGAATCTCTCTATCTTTTGTATGTATTTTCCTGGCTCTTTACCGCTGTTGCAGAAGGAGTGTATTTCATCAAAATATACCGCCGCTGTATGGCGGCGGAGGGGCTGGCTGATGCAGCCTAGTTTCCTGATATAAACAAGTTTACCACCAGCCCGGCCACCAGAGAGAATACCATCACAAAAGCCAGATACAGCAAAAAGCGTTTCATGCCCAGCACAATTTTTAAAGCCCCCGGATTTGTGATTTTTGTGGCAGGTCCGGTAATCATAAAAGAAGCTGCGCTTCCCACACTCATTCCCTCCCACAGCCATTGCTGCAAAAGGGGAATGGTGCCGCCCCCGCAGGCATAAAGAGGAACCCCGATTGTGGCCGCCATCAGCACACCAAGGGCCTCATAGCCACAGTGAATGCACCCAATACAAGGGTGTATCTCAGCGTGGGCTGCGTCAATAACCTCCACAGTATGCCCCGCTTCCTTCGCTCCCTGTTGAAAGCACTCTGCCAGCAGATCGAAGCAGAATATTATCAATACATTTCTGGCCGTTGGAGCCATCAACATATACCCGCATGGGTGAAAGACGGGAAGAATTAACAACTCTTCTGCCTGCCCACTGGCTGCTGTAAGCCACTGCTTGGGCCCGGTCATACTCATACTGGCAGGCCTTCGGCGTTGAATTGCGCTGCTGGCCGCGAAGTTCCATGTCTTCCCTTGCCTTTGACAAAAGTTCATCTACCTTGCCGGGGAGAAACGATTCTGCTTCCGGAATTACCATTTCTTCACTGTCCCAGTCCCAATATTCTCTAATCAGATTCCAGTAAATGGAATCCCACTGCAGATGCCCCACGATCTTCCACCCATCTGCTGTATCCTGCAGTTTAAAATGATGGACAATACGATACAAAGTTGTGTCGATTTCCGGGTGCTGGCTGAAATTCTGGGTGCTGGTTTCCGTAATCCAAATATCGACGCTTCCATCCCCAGCAGTTTCCGCCGCAGTTACATTTAACTCGTAACCATAATCATCCAGGCGCAGATCGGTTTTCTGCATCTTTCTAAGTCCTGTTACATAATCCAGGGCGCTTTCATCCAGCAAAAGCTGATCCCCTGCCGTGTCCAGAAAAAGTTCTGACATATCCTGCGGCTCCAGAGACGCAAGCCCATGATAGCAGGCTTCCATATATCGGACAATCAGTTCTCTCTGTCCCGGGAGCAGCCTCTGTTCCTGTTCCCCGGAAAAAGGATCCTTGTTTTCAACCAACTCTTCGTCATCCGAATCGGCGCTCTGCAGTTCCGATATATCTGGTTCTGATTCCGCCGCCGTTTCTTCACCCCCTTCTGGTACTTTATATCCCGTTTCCCTCAACCCGCATCCAGCCAGCCATATCAGACAACTAAGTACAACGACTACTATCCCCGCCTTTTTTCCTGTCCGTATTATCACTTGCATCTTCTCCTGAGTATCTTTTCATCCTATCCTTCAAATAAGTAGATTTACAATTATGCCTGCCAAAAAAGAAAACAGCATAACAAACGCGAGATACAAAGCAAACCGCCTTGCCCCCATAATAATCTTTACCGCTCCCAGATTAGTGATTTTCGTGGCCGGGCCGGTGATCATAAAAGAGGCCGCACTTCCTACGCTCATCCCGTCAAAAAGCCATTGCTGCAGCAAAGGAATCGTCCCGCCTCCGCAGGCATAAAGCGGTACACCTACTGTAGCCGCCATTAAAACTCCCAGGGCTTCATTTCCCCCGAACAGAGAGGTCATGGCATCTGCCGGGACATATCGCTGAAAAAGGGCAGACAGCAAAATACCGATCAGGAAATAGGGGCCAGTAGCCTTTACATTGCGTCCAAGATTTTTCACATACCGTCTAAGCAGGCTCGGATCCGTATCCCGGTTGGCTGGGCCGTTCAAATTGTTAAAGTTAAAAAAAGAGCGATTTTTACAAAGAAAAAATATAAGCAGGCCTGCAAGGATCCCGCATAGGAAACAGGTAATGATTCTTACTGCCAGAACGGTATGGCCCAAAGCCGCGCTGTAAACAATGAGCTGGGGATTCAGCAGGATGGAACTCATCATAAACGCAGCCAGCCAGTCATCTTTCATTCCACTCCGTGAAAAAGAGGCCGCAATGGGAATGGTCCCATACATGCAGAGGGGAGAAGCAACCCCTAATGCACTGGCTGCCACGATCCCCAAAATCCCCAGCCTTTTCCTCTGAAGGGAAAGAAATACCCGGTGAATAGAATCCTTTGCAAATACGGAAACCGCAGACCCGATTGCCATTCCTATGACCCAGTAAAAAAAGATCTGATCCCATTGCACTGTAAAATAATACCAAATATAGACAAATTCCCGCTGAAGAATTTCCATTTCTGCTCCTCTCTATCAAATCAAATGTTTTCCATCTGGATCATCAAGAATGTAATAACAATCGCTTTTTATCCTGATCAGGCAGCTTAAGCCTTCTCAATCTTTTGATTTCCCGTCGACCACACATGTTTTTCCTTTGCCGCCGCTGGAGTGTTTTGTGCCATTACACCTACCAGCTTATGGGGCACATACGGTTCTTCCAGATAGGCAATTTCGTCCTCTGTCAAAGCCAGGCCTACCGCTTTTACCGCCCCCTCGATATGGCTCAGTTTTGTGGCTCCTACTACGGGAGCTGTTACCTTCGTCAGCAGCCATGCGAGGGAGATTTCCGTCATGGATACGCCTCTCTTATTTGCAAGTTCCGCAACCCGTTCAATAATCACATTGTCCTGCTTTGCCGTAGCGTCATACTTGAATTTTGCATAGCTGTCCTCTTCAAGACGTTTGGAAGTTTCACCGGGATGTTTTGAAAGGCGTCCGCTTGCCAACGCACTGTAGGGCGTCATGGAAATATTATCCTCTGCACACAGTTTCGCCATCTCCCTTTCTTCTTCACGGAAGATCAGATTATAATGCCCCTGGATGGACACAAACTTTGCAAACCCTTCTTTTTCCGCTAAAGCATTGGCTTTTGCAAGCTGATAAGCAAAACAGTTTGAGATGCCTATATATCTTACCTTTCCAGCCTTTACCACCCGGTTCAGTCCATCCATAATGTCATATAAAGGCGTTTCATAATCCCACATATGATAAATATAAAGATCAATATAATCCATGCCAAGGTTTTTCAGGCTGGTATTTACCATCTGCTCAATATGCTGCTGCCCAGAAATACCCGAATCAATCTCATCTGGAGTGCGCGGAAGAAATTTCGTAGCTAATACAATTTTATCTCTATCCGCAAAATCTTTGATCGCGCGCCCTACATACTGCTCACTGGTGCCGCTCTGATAGCCAATCGCCGTGTCAAAAAAGTTTATCCCCAGATCCAATCCCCGCTTAATAATCTCGCGAGAATGCTCTTCGTTAATCGTCCAGCTGTGCTGTCCGTTTTTTGAATCACCAAATCCCATGCATCCCATACAGATTCGCGATACTTCAATTTCCGAATTCCCAAGTTTTATGTATTGCATTTTCACAGCCTCCTGCCACAGTCATCCTTAATCAAGCGCGTTATAAGCTGTATCATCCACAGCCTCCAGCCATTCATTGGAAGTCTCTTCCCCAGGAACCTCCAGTGCGATATGAGAAAACCAACTGTCTTTTTTCGCTCCATGCCAGTGCTTGACTTCAGCCGGGATCACGATCACTTTCCCTGGCTCCAGGCTGACCGCCTCTTTTCCCTCTTCCTGATACCATCCCTCTCCAGCTGTACAGATTAAAATCTGGCCACCGCCGCTTTTTGCATGGTGAATATGCCAATTATTCCGGCACCCAGGTTCAAAGGTCACATTAGCCAGAAATACCGGGCACTTTCCCGCTTCCGTTAATGGATTCAAATAAGAATTTCCAATAAAATACTGGGCATAGGCTGTGTTGGCATTTCCTAATCCGAAAACATTCTCCTGATCAAATAAATTTTTATCACTGATACGCATATAAATCCTCCTTATATTGTTTTTATTTCCGCTGCATCATCGCAGCAGCTTTGGAATAGTTACTCTGTCTCCATTAATTCCAATGTACCTGTAAAATCCTCTGTTTTACTGGAAAGTACCTCCAGTCCGCTTTCTACCTTTCCCAGAGGAACAAGTTCGTCTGAATAACGAAAATCACCGTAAAAAATCGTAAAATTAGCCCAAGGGCGGTAAATCACCATTTCGCCCGCAACCGGTTCGTATCCTGGTTCTTCTTCCCCTGGAGAAAGGGGATCTTCCAAACGCTCAATAGGCTTTTCTACTCCCGATAGATCAAAGCTTCATAAATCTTCTCCTCTTTAGCCCACGCAGCTCCTTTAACCGACATAAGGAAGCCAGTCATCTGTAATTCCAGTTCTGATGAGCCATTGCCGAAGCAACTTCGCTAACTGCTCCTCGCCATCGCCTATTATCCCCAATGGTTCCCGTATATCTGCTTTCGGGCACAATTTAGCAATATCTTTCCTGATATTTCCCACAGCGCCTCCACAGTATGAATAAAACGGAAGAATGATTTTCCCGGATAAATCGTTTCGATACAGCCAGGAAGCCAATGGCGGCGCAATCGTTCCGCACCAGTCTGGGCACCCTATAAAAATAACCGAATAAGGACGCGGGGAGCTGGCGCCTGGAAGAAGCTGCGGATAGCAGCCGGTTCGGATTTCCCGTTTTGCTTGCTCCAATAATTCCGGGAAAGCCATTGGGTAGGGCTGCCGGGGATGAATTTCACACCAATCACCGGAAGTAACTTCCTGCAGTTTTTGCGCAATTTGATGGGTATTGCCCGAATAAGAGTAGGAAACAATCAGTAGGGGGTTCATTTTCAATCCTTCTTTTCTTTTCCAAATGACATACATTTACCAATCACATCGCCAGTTCGCAGATACTCATAAGTAGGCATTTCAAACAGCACTGGCTTCAAGGTATGATAGTCAATCTTGCCTGCCTCATTCAGCACGTTTTCTTCGGCATAGGTTGCGTCAATGGTGCATATAAAACTCTCAAATCCTTTCGTCTCATAAATATCCTCTACGCTGCATACCATGGTTACCGGCGCCTGTACGATCATTGGCACACCTGCATCATCTGTCACATAATCAAACAAAGCGGATTTATCCTCTTTGTTTCCGCTTACGCAGCCGGAGCGGTCCGCCCCCACAAGCATTGCCTCATCTACAATGTTAATGGAAAGTTTTTTGGTTGCTTTGATTCCCTTATTCGTATAGTGGGCAGATGCCAAGCTGACCATTACATGGTCATGGCCGATAATGCCAAGATGACCCACAAGGAGCCAGTTGGGCTTTCCATCGACCATGGCCCCTACGACAACGAGAGGGGTGGGATACAGTGCCAGTGCGTTTCCAATGTTCTTTTTCATGTTGCATAACCTCCTCAAAATAATGATATTATGATTTATTGTCTTTCAATTCCATTGACATCCAGCCATGCCGCTACATCATCCGGCATACCAGAGCCGCCTGAGTAATTGATCGCAAGGCCCTCCGCCATATTGGCGTCCGGAACCAGCTTTGCAATGGCAGTCTGGCTTTGGCCAAGCCCTCCTCCGCCATGACTGCAGAATGGCAAAATCGTTTTGCCGGAGAAATCATACTCTTCCAGAAAAGAAGCGATGGGCATGGGAATGGAG
>NZ_CEWDFQ010000064.1:0-12003 GCF_982438285.1 Acetatifactor sp.
AAGGAGACTGCAAAAAGCCCATCGGGAGAAGCAGAGGAAATTTCGGCAGTCCTTGATCATGTGGATATTAAGCTTTAAAAAAGGGAGGCTGCCATTATGCCATAACTTTTCACAATCATCAAAATGAGGTGGTGAGATGATGAAAATGGATGGGGTTGAGAATAGTTTGTCGAGTGTTCCAAAATACTTCAACAAAAGAAAGCGTATATCACTCAACAGAAAGCAGCCGTCCGGTATTTGATGTTTGGGCATAAACAGAAGTCAGATAATTAAGTGACTGGCAGAAAATGTGAAAAGTTTGGAGGGTAATCATGAAATCAGTAACAGATGTAAACGCAGCAAGCCAGCTATTGACCTATTCAAAGCAGGCAGAGGCGGCAAGGCACCAAAAAGCAATACAGATATTGCTTGGAGCAGGAAATAATAAAAAACAGGATAGTTTAAGCATTTCTGACACGGCCCGGAGCTTTTCGAGAGAATCCATTGCTGCCCTGATAGATAAAAGCGCAAACGTCTCTGCAGGTGAGTTGACGTTTTATTTTGCAAACTATCATAATTCAAGTGCCATTCTGGATGCAATCAATTTTGGGGAGAATGTTTCCTGTGGGTATAATCCCGATTTTAAGGAGTATGGTGTTATTTCCTTTGACTGTAACGGGAGCAGACAGGTAGTACCCAATTATGCGGTGCCGAAAATTAACACAGGCGCTTTGTCCGGCATTTGTGCTGTAAACAATTCTCTGGTTCTGAACAATAAAAGCTATTATTCATGGACAACAGCAAGCGGCAGCAGATACCCGTGGACTGTCAATAATGGGCGGATCGGCTGGGCAGCTTCAGAATCACTGCTTGCAGAGCATACCGGTCAAAAAGGGACAAATTATAAGTGGGAAATGCGGAAGGCAAGTAATATCCTGTCTGATCTGGCACAGGGGAAGAGTCTGTGGGGATACAGCAGGGATGAAGTTTTAGCGACCTGTAAGAAAGTCGGGATTTCCCCAGGCTTCTTTTCCATAGATGCGGGAGCTGGAAAACATACTTATATTTTACAGGAATCCGGTAAGACCATAAATGTGGACGCAGAAATAAAGCAGTTGAACGACATAGACTGGATAGAAATCGGCTATCAAGAGGGAGATACCTTTTCCGTCTACGGCAAAGAGTATGCCATAGACAGCAGCGGACATATCAACGTTTCGGCGGAGGATGAATTTACATCGACGGAAATTAAATACCCAAGCCGTTCCATATAATAGAATTTATATCAATTTTTAGTAAGAGGAGAGGTAAGATATGGAAATCACAGGTATAAACAGCGGCAGTTATACATCTGAAAGAGAAAGTAAAGTGACAACAAGCACGGTTGAATTAAAAACATCAACCGCCGGTGTGACAAAAACTGAGCAGATTAAGACGGGCTATAGCAGCGTAAATGATTATTCGAAATACTTGCAGGGCAAATACAGTTATATGAATACAGGGACGACATCCATGCTGGGCGTTCCGACAACGGTATCCGTTTCAAGTGCATTCTTGCAAAAGTGCATGAATGACCCGGAAAAAGCAAAGTATTTGGAGGAAAATTTGGCGGCTATTACAGATTGTGTAAAGTCGCTTGTCAATTTTACAAAGACTATGCCGGGGAGTCCGGTTTGTACATATGCCACATATATAATTGGAGATGATGGAAATATCACTTTCATGGGCGGCTGTACCAATGATCCGGATGGAAAAATAGCAAGAGAAAATGCGGAAAAAAGAGCACGGGAGAAAAAGGAGGCAGAGGAAAAAGCTGCTGAAAGACGTGCAGAGAAAAAAGCGGATGAGCAAAAGGCGGCTGAGAGAAGAATGGCAGAGCAGGCAGAGAAAGCCGGAAATGAGTATTCCATAACGATACAGGGAACAAACGTAAGAGATATGACATGGAGCCTTGTAAGCAAATGGAATTTCTCTAATACGGCTGGCGGGGCCTCGCTGTCAGGTTTTGATGTTAAGGCATAAATGGGATGTATCATGGAGGCAGATTATGAGGATTTCTAATACATATCAGGAGAAAATTACTCAATGTGATAGTGAAAGAAAATTTGAAGAAAGGATGCCACCGGAGAGCAGATGCCGGAACCGCAGATGAAGCTGGAAATATGAATTATGGTGTAAAAAGGGAAATTATTTCGGTCACGGAAGTAATTTGGTCTATACAACTGATGGTCTTAGACACAACCTTTGCGGATATAAAGACGGAAAGCAAAGCTGCCTTTATTGAGAGCCTGAAGGCTTTTCAGAACAATAATCGGGCTTTCCTTGTATCTATAATAAATAGAGAATTAGCCTCGGGGTTTGGGAAAAGCATATAAGCAGGTATCCTTTTTACATATCTTGTTTAATCACTACATAAAAAAGTGCAAATGCACAAAAAATAGTAATGTCTATTGAAGTAAAAATAATTTAGCGGTAAAATAGCATTACTAAAATTCGTGCATTGCACAGAAATAAGGAGTGATATTATGGAAATTAAGAGGGATTCCTACCTTGAACAGTTAAAGATAAGAAAAGATAATGGAATGATTAAGATTATCACGGGAATCAGGAGATGCGGCAAATCATTCCTGTTATTTGTGTTGTTTAAGAAGTATTTACTGGAGAACGGTGTGGATAGTGAACACATCATTGAGATTGCGCTGGATGGCATTGAAAATGAGGAGCTGAGAGATCCAAAGAAGTGTTATCAGTATATCAAAGACGCGATGAAAGATGACCGGAAGTATTATCTGCTCTTGGATGAAGTACAGTTTATGCCGCGATTTGAAGAGGTTCTGAACAGTCTGATTCGCATCAGAAATATTGATGTATATGTAACCGGCAGTAATTCTAAATTTTTATCCAGTGATATTGTAACTGAATTTAGAGGAAGAGGAGATGAGATAAGAATTTATCCGTTGTCCTTTGCAGAGTTTTATGCGGCTTTCGATGGAGATTATGATGATGCCTGGGAGGAGTATATGATATATGGTGGATTGCCGCAGGTAGCACAATTTTCCGTGGAACGCCAAAAGGCTGAGTACCTAAAAAATATTTTTACCAATGTTTATATCAAGGATGTGGTAGAGCGTAATAAAATTCAGAATGTTGATGAAATTGGAACTTTGGTTGATATTCTTGCCTCTGCCATAGGTGCTCTGACCAATCCAACTAAGATATCAAATACTTTCAAAAGTGAACGAGGTATCAATTACAGCAATAAGACCATATCGAACCATATTGATTATCTGGCAGAGGCATTTTTGATTTCTAAAGCAGGCAGATATGATATTAAGGGGAGAAAATATGTGGGAGCAAATCTGAAATATTATTTTTCGGATGTGGGGCTTAGAAATGCCAGGCTGAATTTCAGACAGCAGGAGCCTGCTCATATTATGGAGAACATAGTTTATAATGAGCTGCTTGTGCGCGGCTACAATGTGGATGTCGGTATTGTGGATGTTTTTGCAAAGAATAGTGAAGGAAAGAGAGTTCATAAGCAGTTAGAGGTTGATTTCGTAGTAAACCAGGGCAGTCAGAGATATTACATTCAGGTGGCTTATGATATGACTTCTGAGGAAAAGCAGACACAGGAATTTAATTCACTTCGAAATATTCCGGATTCATTTAAGAAGATCGTTATCGTAAATGGAACGAAAAAGCCCTGGAGAAATGATGAAGGCTTTGTAATTATGGGTATGAAGTATTTCCTGTTGAACGTAGATAGTTTGGAATTTTAATCACAAATTTCATCGGATTGAAGATACCACATAAGAAAGCAAAAGAGAATAATGACTTTCAGGAGGCTGCGTGCTATAATAATACGAGATTTTTGCGGCAGGAATGCAGGAGGAAGGTGAGAGAAGCATGGAGCCGTTTCATCCAAAATGGCAGGAATACGAAATTATGCACGGAAGCAGGAAGGTCGCTGCTGTCCGCAGAAATGGCATGTGCCATATTTATATGGAGGAGCTGCTGCCATACAATTTATATTTGGAGCAGGCCGCCGAGGAGGATATAGACGGAAGGATACAAAATCTGGACAACTTTTATCATTGGTGTGCTTCCCGCGTTCTGACACTGGACAGAGAATATGCCAAGGAGATCTTAAATAGTATTGGCGCCACACAAGCTGCTACGGACAGAGAACGGGCCCAGATCGCCCTGTCTTATCATTGTTTATCCCTCATGGATATTTTTTGGACAAAGGAAAAGGATGAGAGGCAGAGCTTTGCCGAAATTAATTTATATGAAAACCATTTGGAATCGGCTTTTGTGGACGTTTCCCTCAGAGGCAGGCAGATGACCATACAAAACAGGCATCTGATAGCGGATGATTTGGGGACTCAGGGCTGCTATCCCAAAGCATGGGTTAGAAAGCCGGACGGCTTCTGGCTGCTGAAAGACGGGGGATTAGAACCTGTGGAGCACGAGCTTTTGGCAAGCAGGATAGCAAGGTGCTTTCGGGTAAATCAAGTGGAGTATGAAGCGTCTTTTTATGATGGGCAGAAGGTGTCTGTCAGCAAAATCATCACGTCCCTGCAGCAAAGCATTGTGCCTATGGAATACTTTGAGGTTTATGCAGCCAACCATGAAATGAGCGCCTTAGAATACATTTTACAGCTGGACGGGTATTCCTACTATATGATGAATATTATAGATTATTTAATAGGCAATACAGACAGGCATTGGGGAAATTGGGGGCTGCTTGTGGATAATAGAACCAACCGCCCCCTTCGTCTTTACGATTTAATGGACTTTAACAAGGCGTTTCAGGCGTATGACAGTCTGGAAGGTTCTAATTGCCTGACCACTGTAGCGAAGATGACGCAAAAGGAGGCGGCAGTGGAGGCCGTTAAAGCAGTAGGGTTAAACCAGATGCAGGAAGTGGATATGACCTGGTTTGACGATGCGGCGGAAAGAGAAATGTTCCAGAGACGGCTAAAGCTGTTAAAAGCCCAGGAAAATTGCAGATAAAGAAATTTTCAGCAAAAGGAGCTGTCATACGAATGATTCGTGTGCCAGCTCCTTTGCTATGCCGCTTTTTATCCCGGCTCTGCGATGCGGGTGACTCCCACATAGATATCGGATATCTCAAACCAGGTGGCGTAATCGGTGACGCCGGTCTGGGGAAGATTAAAAATCCCCTGGAAGGTGCGCACAGCCTCGGCAGTGGCGGGCCCGTAGATGCCGTCCGCCGCAATGGCAGGGATGGCGGGATAGTTGCGTGCGATGCGGTTAAGCTGGTTTTGCAGCTGCAGCACCTTTTCCCCGGCGGAGCCTATGGTGAGATCATAGCCGGGCCAGGAGGAGGGTACGCCGGAGATCATTTCTGCAGTGTTAATGTACATATCGTTTCCAAAATAATACCGTATAATCTCAATGGCGGAATACCCCTCGTCCCCAAGATATTTGGAGCCCCACTGGCTTAAGCCTGCGCAGGTGACCCGCTGCCCGTCGCAGTAGGAGGTGAGAATGGGCTGTCTTACGCCGGGACGGGACAGATAGTTGGCAAATATGGTATCCACAAGCACATCGATATTCTCATAGATATTTCGCCCGTATACCCATTTCTGATCATAGGCGGTGGAGGAGGTTATGGTAAAATCATAGCCCTGGTTTCGATACCACTCCGTGTATACCCTGTTTAGGGTGAAGGACAAAATCGCAAGAATATTGGCATAGAGGCTGCTCTCGGGCCAGGTGGAGTAAATCTCACAGGAGGCCACATTTTTGATGTAATCCTTGTAGCGGACCCAGTAGTTGGGGGCGGTGGAATCGCTTGGAACGCCGTCGTGCACGATGATATATTCGGGAATCACCACCCGGCTTAAAACAATCTCCCCGGTCTCCGCCATGGGCTTGATTTCATCCTCCGGAATTTTGGGAGGATATTCCGCAAAAAGGGTATGTGCTGGAATGACTACGATTTTTTCTTCCTCCTCTGTCATCTCCAAGGGGTTCATCCGTATGGGCTGAAGAGAAAGCTCATCGGCCAGAATTTCCGAGCCGGTCACAAGAACGGGCTCATAGCCCCTGGCTGTAACGGAGATGTTGTACTCGGAATAGGGCTGTTCGCTGGGGGAGGGCTCTAAGGAGAGCGCCAGTGCAGGGGCGGGAAGCTCCACGATGGGCGTCTGACCGGAGCTGTCCGTGGTCAGCGTCATAAGAGGGGCGTCCGGATCGCCGGTATAGGAGATTACCACTGTGGCATTTTCCACCGGAATCAAGCCTATGGCAGAAACTACGCTGATTTTCAGAGCGCCTGCATATTGGGAGTCAATGGGCTGGGGCGTCTGGGCTGCATGTAAGTTAAAATCAGACATTATGAAACCTCATATGGTTGGTTATGGTATATATATGCGCATTTTTTTAAAATTAAACCAAAAGATATTGACGAAATAGGAATTAGGGTGTACTATTGTGTTACATAAGTAATACAGTAAAGAGATGTATCACGGAAAGGAAGATGCGTATGGCATGGAGCTTGGATTCTGACAGGCCCATTTATGCTCAGCTGGTGGAGCGGATTCAGATGCAGATCGTATCGGGCGGCTATCCGCCGGGAGGGAAGCTTCCCAGTGTGCGGGAGCTGGCGGCGGAAGCGGCGGTGAATCCCAATACAATGCAGAAGGCGTTTGCGGAGCTTGAGAGGAGTGGACTGATTGTGACACAGAGAACTAACGGCAGAACGGTTACGGAAGATGAGGAGCTGATTAAGAGCATCCGCCGTAAACTGGCGAAGGAGCATATCCTGTTTTTTTTCTCAAAAATGAAGGAGCTTGGATTTACAGAGGAAGAAATATATCAACTGGTGAAAAGAGGTTGTGAGGGAGAAGAGAGCTATGAATGAACTGATAGAAGTGGTTGGACTGACCAAGGCGTACGATAAAAGGAACATAGCGGTCAATAATCTGACGCTGACACTGCCAAAGGGAAGGATTATCGGGCTTTTGGGGCCCAATGGAAGCGGCAAGACCACCCTGATTAAAATGCTCACCGGGCTGTTAAAGCCAACCCAGGGGAGCATCAAGATATGCGGAGAGTATGTGGGAACAGGGAGCAAGGCAAGGGTTGCATACCTGCCGGATCGGACATATCTTCCGGTGAGCTGGAAAATCAGCGAGGCTTTAGATTTTTTCTGTGACTTTTATAAAGACTTTTCCAGGGAGAAGGCCCTTGAAATGCTTCGCAGCCTGAACATAGATCCTTCCATAAAGATAAGGACACTGTCCAAGGGAACCAGGGAGAAGGTGCAGCTGATTTTAGTTATGTGCAGAAATGCAGATTTGTATATCCTGGATGAGCCCATTGCGGGCGTAGACCCTGCCGCAAGAGACTATATTCTGCGCACCATTATCAATAATTACAATCCGGAAGCCACGGTATTGATTTCCACCCACCTGATCGGCGATATTGAACAGGTTCTGGATGAGGTGGTATTTATGAAATACGGCCATCTGACGCTTTATGCTTCCGTAGATTATATCAGGGAGAAGTACGGGAAATCTGTGGATGGATACTTCAGGGAGGTGTTCTCATGTTAGGGAAATTGATTAAATATGAATGGAAGGGCACCTACAAGGTGTGCTGCCTGATCTTAGCCTGTGTAGCTGCCTTTACGGTTCTGGGCTGCCTTTCGCTGAAAATGCCGGCCCTTGACGCCGCTCTCAGGGCTGTGGAAAACGGAGGAAGCGTGGGTGCGTCCTTTGGCATCTGGGATGGAATGGCTGTTTTGACGTTTATTCTGTACGTTTTGGCGTTGACAGGAGCTTCCTACGGGATTCTGATTTATCTGGGAGTCCATTTTTATAAAAGTATGTATACGGATGAGGGGTATCTTACCCATACGCTGCCGGTTACGGCTGATCAGCTTTTGGTCAGCAAGATATTGGTGGGCGGCATTTGGATGATTTTGGTTCTTTTGGCAATAGCGGCCTCCATAGCCGCGTTGTTTTCTGCCTTTTTTGGCATGTATCTGCAGATTACTCCTGTGGAGATTTTCCAGGAGTTTGGCGCCGCTATGGCAGAGCTGTTTGGAGGAGCGGGAGAAATGTTGCGGGTGAGAGTCATCCATCTGGCGGTCATTGTGATTCTCACCTGCCTGATCGGTTCCTTCTGCTCCATAGCCATGCTGTTTGGCTCCATTACAATCGGACAGCTTTTTTCCAAATACCGGGCTCTGATGGCTATTGTCTGTTACATCGGCGTGAGCATTCTAAACGGAATTCTGGGCTCTGTGGTACAGTTACCTTTTACGGTAAGCTTCGTAATGCAGCCCAATCAAAACGATGTCTGGTTTTTGGATTATTACAACAATATTTTTGACGCGTCCTTTCTTCTTACACTGGTTATGGGGGCGGTGCTTTATTTTGTGGCCCGGATGATTCTTGTGAGAAAATTCGATCTGGAATAATAGGATTTGCCCTGTGTCTGATTCTTTGCTATAATGTATGCAGATACCAGACAAAAGCGGGTGAGCAGCATGCAGAAAATCATAAATCGGATTTTGGAGGGGAACTTTGACTATGAAGGCGGAGGGCTTGATTTTTCCTGCGCCAATGTGGAAATCGCTCTGCCTGCAGGTTCCCTTTATGAGGGTTCCTTCTGCATAAGCTCCCCCGCAGGACGCTTTATTGAGGGCTATGTGACCGTATCGGATTTGAGAATGGAATGTTTGACCCCGGAGTTTTCGGGAAACGATGTAGAGATCTCTTTCTGCTTCCATGGAGAGAACATGGAGGAGGGCGAAGTAGTGAAGGGGTCTTTTTTCGTTGTCAGCAATCAGGGGGAATATTATCTTCCCTTTGTAGCTGAGGCGGAATATGCGGCGGTAGATTCATCTATAGGCGTGATCAAAAATCTGTTTCATTTTGCAAACCTTGCCAAAAGCAGCTGGCAGGAGGCGGTAAATCTGTTTTATTCGCCGGATTTTGAACATATTTTGGAGGAAAGTGATTCTCAGTATCTGGATGTGTACCGGGGGCTGTCTGCTTATGAAGGATGGGAGCAAAACGTAGAGGAATTTCTGATCCATGCAGATAAAAAGCAGAAAAACCAGTACACTGTAAAAGAGCAGGAAATTGTCATGGAATTGTCCGGCACAGGGAACTCCTATTCTGTGTGGGAGAGGGAATTGTCCGTTGTGCGCAGGGGCTGGGGCTATACCAGACTGCAGGTGGAATGTGAGGGAGATTTCCTGTTCACGGAAAAGGAGATTCTTACAGACGATGATTTTTTGGGAAATTGCTGCAGCCTGCCAGTGTTTATTGACGGCAGCCTGTGTCATTGGGGAAAAAATTTTGGACAGGTCCGCCTGTACAATTCTTATGTATCTGTTTTGATTCCCGTGACGGTCCGGGTGGACGGAGGGATGAAAAGCAGCCGTGGGGAGCTTGCGCGTAAGCGCACGGTGGTGCACATAATGGATTTCTATCAGGCATTCCGGCTGAAAAAGATCAGCAGGACCACCTGGCTGAAGGAGACAGGAAAGCTGGTGGAAACGCTGGTGGCTTTGGATGGGAAAAATCCGGCAGCCAGGCTGTTTCAGGCACAGCTTATGATTACGGAGGAGAGGTATCATGAAGCAGGATGGCTGCTTGAGCATGTGGCAGAGCAGTTAAAGGGTGCCGATGGGGACAGCACGCTGCGGGCCTACTATCTATATCTGACCACATTGTTAAACAGGGACGAAAAATATGTGGAGAGGGCGGAGGCTCAGGTGCGGCAGATATACAGGCAGGATGTGTCCAACTGGCGGACTGCGTGGCTTTTGCTTTATCTTTCCCAGGAGTTAAACCGTTCGGCTTCCGGAAAGTGGGTCTTTTTAGAGAAGCAGTTTGAAAGGGGCTGTACAAGCCCTGTTCTTTACATAGAGGCTCTGCTGCTTGTAAACCACAATCCCACCCTGCTTCGCAGGCTGGGTGGATTTGAGCTGCAGGTGCTGTGGTATGGTGTAAGAAAGCAGACTTTGGCCCCGGAGGCGGCAGAGCAGCTTTTGTACCTTTCTGGCAGGGTGAAGGAGTTTTCTCCGGTGCTTTTTCAGATTTTGTCAAAGCTTCACGAAACCAGGCCGGATGAGAGAGTACTGCAGGAGATATGCACCCTTTTGATAAAGGGAGGAAAGGCGGGGTCTGCCTATTTTTCCTGGTATAAGGCCGGCGTGGAGGCGCAGCTTCGCATCACCAACCTGTATGAATATTTTATGATGTCTCTTGACCTGCGCGTCAGCCAGCCCTTGCCCAAGATGGTTTTACTGTATTTCTCCTACCAGAATAACCTGGACTTTGCCCACAGCGCATATCTTTACGATTATATTCTGCAGAACAGAAATCAGCTGGAAGATTTATATGCTTCCTACAGGGCCCGCATGGAGCGTTTTGTGGTGGAACAGATACAAAAGGGACATATAAACAGGAATCTGGCGAATCTTTACCGTGAGTTTATCACTCCGGATATTATCACCCCACAGCTTGCTGACTCATTGGCAAGACTTTTGTTTGCCTGGGAAATCAGAACAAAGGACGAGGGAATGAAACGGGTTTTTGTTTATCAGCCGGGGAACCTGCAGCCCATGCAGTATACGCTCGCTGATGGGTGTGCCTGGATTGCCCTTTATGGAACCGAATATACCATAGTGCTTGAGGATGCCTGGGGGAACCGTTTCACCAAAAGCGCCGACTATACGCTGGAACGAATGATGGAGCCGGGGAGCTTTCTTCCCCTGATTACGCCCTATGTGAAAGACTGTATGGAGCTTGACTTGTATTTGAGTGCAAAGGATGGATGGAAGCTGGAAACCAGGGAGGATGTGGAGAGAGCGCTTAGGATTACGGGTTCTGGACAGTCAGCCCTTTGGGTAAAGCGTGAGCTTTATCTGAAAATTCTGCGTCATTATTATGACACGGATCAGATGAGGCTTTTGGACGAATATCTTGGCAGTATACCTGCCAAGAACCTGACCTGGGAGGGGCGCAGGGAAGTGTTTCGGTATATGGCGCTTTGCGGCAGCTATTCTCTGGCCCATCAATGGCTTTCCTGGTACGGGCCCTGCTTTGCGGACGCGAAGGTTTTGCTGCGGGTGCTGGGCCCATTAATAGAGGAAAACCAGTTTCTGGAGGAGCCTGTGCTTACGAAAGGGGCGGAGTATGTATTTGACCAGGGAAAATATGATGGAATCATTCTTGCTTATCTGACCCTTTATTATAAAGGGCTTACCCAGAATATGCGGGATATCTGGAAGGCTGCCATTTCCTACGAGGTGGACTGTTATAAGCTTTCTGAGAGGATTCTGCTTCAGATGCTGTATTCTGGTTCCTTTGTGGAAGAAAAAATGGAAATTTTCCGCTATTATGTCTCCCAGGGAGCAAAAAAAGAGGTGGAGGAGGCTTTTCTGGCACAATGCGCCTATGATTATTTTGTAAAGGACCGTGAAACCCAGGAGTACGTATTCCAGGAAATCAGGAATATGTATCTGAGAAAAGAAGAGGTGCAGAAGGTATGCAGGCTGGCCTGGCTGAAGTTTTATGCTGTAGACAGTAAAAGTCTGGAGGAAGGGGAAAGGGAAATGGCGGAAGCCTTTTTGGAGACCATGAAAGAGGAGCATATCCATCTGGATTTTCTGCGCTCTTATTCTTTGTGCGGCGCCCTGAGCCAGGATATGGCGGATAAGACCATTGTGGAATATCATACAAAACCAGGGGGCAGAGCCTGCATTCATTATGTGATTGTGGATGAAAACGGAGAATCCGGCGAATACCGCAGGGAGTATATGCGGGAGGTCTGCGGGGGCGTTTGCTTTGCAGAATTTGTGCTTTTTTTCGGAGAGACCCTGCAATATTATATCACGGAGGAAAAGGGCGGAGAGGAGCAGTTTTCCCAGAGCGGCAGCCTGCAGAAGAAGGAGGGGCAGGAAGGTGCGCAGGATGGGAGCTTTCGGCTGATCAATGAGATTTTAACCAGCAAAAATCTTAAGGAGTATGATAC